>JABGWC010000268.1 GCA_018645765.1 Gammaproteobacteria bacterium
CGAACGGCTGGAACAGCCGCACCAATCTGCACTCCGGCCGCTGCGACTTTAAGCGTTCGCAGACTCTCGATTCGTTTGATATCAACGACTAAATCTGGCGCGATAGCCCCCATTTTCATTCGCACTAAAAGGTCCGTGCCGCCGGCAAGTACGTGCGCGACTCCAGACTCTGACGCGAGCAGTGTCGCGGCGGCTTTCGTAGTTGTTGGCGATTCAAATCTCATAGGTTTCCTCGTTCATTATTAATCGGTCTACGCGGGCCCATTAGGCTGCCCCTTTTGGCGTTTGGCCATCAATGCTGATCGGCGAAACGCATGCTCAGGACTCTGACATTGCTGATCCAAGTAATCAACCAGATGGCACTAGACCTGTCTGTATCTAAACTTAGACATGCCTGCAAATCAATCATTGCTGACATTAATTTAAGCGGTGTATCGCCGGCCCGGCCCCGCTCAAGGGGTTGCCAAAATCCGCGTCGGCGCAGGTTTCAGATGACGGCTCGGGCTTTTGACCCGCGCCGCGGCGAGTGGGATGATCTTAAGGCAGCTGGCGATGGACTCAGAGACATCACCCGCGCCGGCCCGCTTAATCACAACAAGGAAGCCCGATGAACGAGAACACCGCGACACAACCAGTAGTAGAACTCAAAGATGGCGCCTTAATGGGTCGAATCAAAGACGCGGTTTATCTATTTTCTGGTATTCCCTACGCGGCGCCACCCGTTGGATCTGCACGCTTTAAAGCCGCCCAGCCCGTGCAGCCCTGGGACGGCATACGGGATGCGACAAAATTTGGGCCCGCGGCACCGCAGATCCCATCCGGCGGCATGACCGATCGAGTGCCCGTGCGTTGGAGTGAAGACTGCCTGACACTCAACGTTGCAACGCCGAGCATTACCGGAGATAAGAAGGCGGTCCTGGTCTGGATTCATGGCGGTGCTTATCGGTCAGGACAAGGCGCGATACCCTGGTACAACGGGTCGAGTTTCGCAACTCTTGGCAATATCGTCGTTGTCACCATTAATTATCGCTTGGGCGCGCTGGGCTTTACCGACCTATCAAGCTTTGCGGAAGGCTATGAAACATCAGGCGTGAATGGCTTGCTCGACCAAATCAAGGCGCTGGAATGGGTGCAGAATAATATTGGCGCGTTTGGCGGCGACCCAGAACGTGTCACCATTGCCGGTGAATCGGCGGGCGCGTTTTCAGTTACCACGCTGTTAGGCGCCGCTCGGGCAAGGGGCTTATTTCATCGCGCGATTCCTCAGAGCGGCGCGGCCCATCACACCTTGACCCAAGCCCAGGGACTCCGCGTTGCCGAACTGCTGATGCAAGAGACCCAATCAACCGATGTGCAAGCCCTGATCGACTGCCCCGTTGAGACCCTCTTAAACGCGCAGAACACCGCCTCGGCCCGCTACCACACAGAGCACCATTCCCCAGGGGTACAAGCCTTCTACCCGGTTTCCGGCAATGAAATCATTCCAACAACGTTACTCGAGGCGATCGAAGCCGGCGTGGGGCGTGATATTCCGGTCTTAATTGGGACCAATCAGGATGAGTCCAGTCTTTTTATGCTTGGATCGTCAGAGGACAGCACGGCCGAGACCCAGAGCAAGGCTTATGGCAAAAGTGACCTGCACGAACACTATGCGCGCGTCTTTCCGAGCTTTAGCCCCAGAGACATTGCCGTTCGGATGGCAACCGATTTTTCATTCAAGCTGCCCGCCATCAGACTGGCTGAACTGCGCGCAGAAACCGGCTCTGAAACCTACGTTTATCAATTTAACTGGGCCTCGAGAATTCCAGGGCTCGGCGCAACCCACGCCCTTGAGATTCCCTTTGTCTTTAATATGCTGCACGCGCCGGGCGTTACAGCCTTCATCGGGCCAGGCCCGCTACCCCAAAGTCTTGCCGGTCACATGCACGATATCTGGATCCACTTCATCAATGGGCAAGCACCCGAGTGGCCAAGCTATCAGCGCGCTGATCGCTCTGTCATGCACTTTGATGAAACCTCGCACTTGGAAAACAACGATTACGAAGACGTGATTGGTCTTTGGGCGGGCCTACGCTAACCCATCAGCTGCGCCCGCGTTTAATTTGCGACTAAGGGGGTCGCCTTTGCAAGCTCGAACCTCAACACCACGTGCCGGGTTGCGGCGACGGCCAGATCAGCCGGGTTCGGCTCGAGCTTGAAGTTCAGTCGGACGCCGGCAAATACCGCATCGATTGGATTATGTGCGATGAGCATCCGCATCTGCGCCTCAATGGTTGGAGCATCGTTGACAACCAACTGGACCGGCGCCAATAGCCGCTGTCCTTTATAAATCAGCGTGGCCGATGAGCAGTCTTGCAAGTTGCGCCACCAAAGATTTTCGCCCAGGGTCAAGCAAATGAGATCATCGGATTGCTTGGCATAGCTGACCGGAATTCGAAAGATGCGCCCCGACCGGCGACCCGTAATCTCGAGGACCATCAGCTGAAAACTGATCAACCCATGCAACCGAGATTGCAGCAGCCAAGCGACGAACGGATTGATCATCCTGAAAAAAAACTTCACGGCCGGCCCTTTTTTGGAGATTGATTGGATTGAATGCCGCACGACTTGTCTGTGCACGGCTCGATTAAAAGCGTATACGGCGCGGACGCCTGATGAGATGTCTTGGGTCAAGACCCGTCTCACTAAAAAGCGTAAGGCCACAAAAGCGTATTGCCGTTCAACCTCATGCATCGGTCCCAAGGGGCAAGAAAGCCTATGCCCTGCGCGACGCTTGGCGCGCCTTGGGAAACCCGCCAACGCCCGGATTCCCGCCAACCCCTTGAGCTGCTATCGTTCGTCAAAGAGCTGTCAGCGAGTTTAGTTTGCATTTCCTAAATGCCAAGCCGCCCAACTATACGATTCTTCCCCGAGGCGTCATCCTCGCCTATGCCGTCCCGCGTATCGCCTTTGGCATTATGGGGACGTTGTTTGTGGTGTACTTCATGAAGTTCGCCACCGATGTCTTGCTAATTGCACCCGCCATCATTGGTACGATCCTCGCCGTCGGTCGCTTGTGGGACGGGATTACGGATCCCGTTATCGGTTATTTATCAGACCGGACCCGCTCGCCCATCGGCCGGCGACGGCTCTGGTTATTTTGCGCGGCGGTACCGATGGCCTTGTCGCTCATTGGCATCTGGTCGCCGCCTGAATTTCTCAGCGGCATCACGTTAATCATCTGGATGACAATCTGTTTGTTGCTGTACGAAACAGCGCAAACGGCTTTTTTTGTGCCCCACGGCGCCCTATCGATCGAGCTATCCCAGGATTATCACGAGCGCACCCGGTTGTATGGCCTAAGCCACATGATCGGTATCTTCGGCGTGGCGGCAGGACTCTTATCACTACACTTTATGCAACA
>JABGWC010000297.1 GCA_018645765.1 Gammaproteobacteria bacterium
ACAAGCCCTTGAGGCTGGTGCGGCGGCGCGTACAACAAGCGCGCGAGGACTGGCCTTTGTGCTACTACTGCTGCTAGCCGGATTCGCGTTGAGCGCCTGGCAAATGTGGTTGCTGCAGAATGAGCAAAAAGCCCAAAGCCAAAGACTGACCGCATTGGCAGCATTAAAGACGGAATTGGATCAATCTCGGCGGATTTTGAGTGACCTTGTACAAGACCAAAGCCAGCTTGCCGAAGTGTTCCAAGAGGTCACAATACGCGTCGAAAGCCAAGCAGAAACCCTTGCTTTAGTCCGTCAACAAACTACCGAGCAGGCAGCAGTTTGGCAGTTGGCTGAAGTGGCAACCCTGGTGCGAATGGCGTCGCTCGCGCTGAATGTCTTTGCGGATGTTCCGCAAGCAATGGGTTTTCTGCGTCAGGCAGACATGGCCTTAATCGGGGCTGAGGGGCGTGACTTGGTTACGCTTCGTGCAGCGATCGTTTCTGATTTGGCGCAGCTGGCTCAGGTGCCATCGGTTGATCGAATTGGTCTTTATTTAACCCTTGGTCAATTGATGAGTACGGTGGCAGATTTGCCTCTCAGGCATGCGAGGCTCGCGCCGAAGCAAATGCCGCAGCCGATGCAGCCGTCTGTGGCCGGTTTTTGGGGCTGGGCTCAGCAGGCATGGAATACTTTTTCGGCACGGTTGGTTGGCCTTGTCGACTTCAGGCGGGGCGAGGCTGTACCCAAGCCCATTCCAACGGCGCAAGCGGCACAAGATCTAAGGCAGAATCTGTTGCTGAGCTTAAGTACGGCGCAAAGCGCCCTGCTTCGGTTAGAGCAGCCTATTTTCGACGAGGAGCTGCGTAAAGTGGAGACCTGGGTTGTTGATTATTTCGATCCGACGGCTGCGCCGCATCAGGCTTTTTTGGTTGGCTTAGGGCAACTTAAAATGGAGATCATTCAACCGGAGCTGCCATCGATTGAAGGATCAATAGCCGCGTTAGGGCAGGCTCAAAAGCCACAGGTTGTGTCCCCCTGATGCCTCGTTTTCTGCTTTTGATCACGGTCATTCTGGCGCTTGGGATTGGCACGATCACGAGTCGCTCGCCAGGTTACGTCTTGATTGCCTATGAAGACATGATGTTACAAACCAGTTTGTGGGTTGCGGTACTGGGACTGCTTGTGCTGCTGCTGGCGTTACGCTGGTCTTGGGTGATTTTGCAGGCTGTTTTGGGCACCAAAAATAAGCTTGCTGCTTGGTCTGACGGTCGCCGAACGGCGAAAGCCCTGGATTTCTTGGGTAAAGGCGTAACCCTACGGGCGTTGGGTGAGTTAAAGCGTGGTAATCGATATCTTTCGCAAGCGCTCGATCTGTCGAGTACCAAACCCGTCGCGCTTGCCCTGCTGGCAACCGGCGATGCTGACGAGGCTGGCGAGGCCCAGCCCAGCGCCTTGGCTGCGCTCGCCCTAGGCAGTCAACCTCAGAAGGAACTGGCTGCGCTTAACCGAGCGGCACTTGCTCTGAAGGCGGGTTTGACTGACGTTGCAGCAGAGCACATAGCCGCGCTGCCCGATAACCCAAAGACGCTTGTCCTAAAGCGTCGAGTCTGGCTCGCGGCTAAGAACTGGTCGCAGTTGGCGAAACATAGAACGGCCGTCGCAAAATTTGATGAGACCCTGACGCTTGCCGAGCATGAGCAGTTAGTCGCTGGTCGGCGAAGCTTGACCAGCGATGCCGATCGGCAAGCCTGGCTCAATACCCTGCCGAGTATTTCTCTGCAGGATGATGGCTTACTCGCCGCCGCATTTGAGGACTTTGATCAACCCAAGCTTGCCGAGAAGAGTTGCCGCGCGCTGCTTGAGACGACTCCAACGCTCGCCTTGTATCTGGTTTACGCCGAACTAAGCCTTGAAACCCAAGTCGAAAGGTCGCGGCAGATCACACGCTGGCAGCAGCAGGGCACGGGCGCAAATGTGTTGGCGGCGATGGGCGCGCTTGCGGCATCGGGAGGTGACCACTCGGAGGCAGTGACGCATTATTCGGCGAGTCTCGCTTTAAAATCGTCAGTTTTGATTCGGGTAAGGTTGGCCCGCTCGTTTCTTGCTTTGGGCGACTCCGACAGCGCCCTGTCCCATCTACAAACGCTTTAGGCCGTTCTGGGCGCGTAATCGAACACGTCCGAGCGCATGTTTTCGGGATCAAAGCCTGTGGCCGTGAAGTGGTCTAGGGTGCCGTAAACCATGCCTGGACTGCCTGAAACGAAGATTAAGTGGTCGTTCAGATTTTTAATATCCTGCTGAACCGCTTCGCCGACGAGGCCCACGCGGCCTGCCCAAGTTTGGTGATCCGTGCTGACCACCGGCGTGTAGGTGATCTTGGCGTGGTCCGCCGCGGCCTTAAAATAATCGTCTAAATAAAGATCCTCTGGTGTGACAACCCCCCAATAAACGTGCACTTTTTGCGCGCCAGGTTGCGGGGTTAACCAATCAAACAGGCTTTTGATTTGGGTAATACCGGTCGCGGCGGCGATAAAAATTACAGGCTGCGATGGCACCTGGCTCAAAAAGCACTGCCCAAGGGGAAACTCGATGGTCACGGAGGGTGGGTGATCATTGAGGAACTGTTCAATGAGGGCTGAGTCAGGAGAGTCTTCGGTTGCTTTGATATGCAATTCAAGGTGCTTTCCGCCCGGCGCGTTGGCAATCGAAAAAGGAAAGGCGCGGTCGCCAACGGTTAACAAAAGGTATTGACCAGCGCAAAAGCTTGCCGCGACGGGCAGGCTTAAAACCAGCCTCCGGACGCCATTCTGCATGGCCTCATTGGTTGTGACTTGGCAGCTGATCGTCACGCTTAATTGCGTTTCATAGAAGCAAAAAATTCTTCGTTGGTTTTGGATTTCTTCATCTTGCCGAGAAGAAATTCAATGGCTGCCAGATCATCCATCTCGTGTAAGATTTTTCTAAGGATCCACACTTTTTGCAATTCTTCTTCCGACATTAAAAGGTCTTCTCGACGCGTGCCAGAGCGACGAATATTGATTGCTGGGTAGACCCGTTTCTCGGCGATCTTGCGCTCCAAATGGAGCTCCATGTTGCCGGTGCCTTTAAATTCCTCGTAGATTACTTCATCCATTTTCGAGCCGGTATCAACCAGGCAGGTTGCGATAATGGTCAGGCTACCGCCCTCTTCAATATTTCTTGCCGCCCCAAAGAAACGTTTAGGTCGCTCTAGTGCATGTGCGTCAACGCCGCCCGTTAGCACCTTCCCCGAAGCAGGAATAACCGTGTTGTAAGCGCGAGCCAAACGCGTAATCGAGTCCAGCAAAATAATGACATCGGTTTTATGTTCAACCAGACGTTTGGCTTTTTCGATCACCATCTCGCTGACCTGAACATGTCGCGAGGGCGGCTCATCAAAGGTACTTGCCACGACTTCGCCGCGCACAGAGCGTTGCATTTCGGTTACTTCTTCGGGTCGTTCATCGATCAGTAAAACAATCAAATGACACTCTGGGTTGTTTCGCATAATCGCTTGCGCAATATTTTGAAGGATGAGTGTCTTACCGGCTTTGGGTGGCGACACGATGAGGCCGCGCTGACCCTTCCCAATGGGTGACGTCAAGTCGATGATTCGCGAGGTTAAGTCTTCGGTGCTGCCATTGCCGCCCTGTAAGGATAGCGTTTTGTCAGGGAAAAGCGGCGTGAGGTTTTCAAAGAGGATTTTATTTTTCGATTCACTGGGATCGGTGAAATTAATTTGGTCGACTTTCAGCAGCGCGAAATACCGCTCGCTGTCCTTTGGTGGTCGAATTTTGCCCGAAACCGTGTCGCCGGTTCGAAGGTTGAATCGTCTAATCTGGCTGGGGGAAACGTAAATATCGTCGGGCCCAGCAAGGTAGGAGCTGTCCGGTGAGCGAAGAAATCCAAAACCATCCTGAAGGATTTCGAGGGTGCCATCACCATAGATGTCTTCGCCGCTTTTTGCATGTTTACGCAGGACATTGGCAATAATTTCTTGCTTTCGCGATCGGCCGAGATTGTCCATGCCCATTTCAAGGGCAATTTCAAGAAGCTCAGGAATAGGCTTCGCTTTGAGATCAGTCAGATTCATTCAAGTTCACTTTATGTTGAAGAGGGTTGAGGCTTAGGTGAAGGACCAAAGGACCTTTTGGGTTTAAAAATTCGAGGGGGTTTTTGCCAGCAAGTGCGGTTAAGGGTGCAAGCCTGCACTGCTGAAACAGGAAAATGAAGGGTTCGGCGCCCTTTGTCAACTATTATTTTATGTTCGTTTTAGATCGAGCGTGACCCGCGGGTCACGCTCACGGCTGAAATTTAGATGTTACTGTCTAAAAACGCGGTTAATTGCGACTTTGACAAGGCCCCAACCTTGGTCGCTTCAACATTGCCGTTCTTAAACAGCATGAGCGTTGGAATACCTCGAATGCCGTACTTTGGCGGTGTCTCGCCATTGGCATCAATGTCCAATTTGCAAACTTTCATCTTACCGTCATATTCGGCAGCGATTTCTTCCAGTACCGGTGCAATGACCTTGCAGGGTCCACACCACTCAGCCCAATAATCAACCAAGACGGGTAGGTCAGAGCCTAGGACATCTGATTCAAATGAGGCGTCGGTTACGTGTGCAATATCTGCCATGCGATGGCTCCCTGATGATAAAAAAGATTTGAGCGGTTTAAAACGTGTTGAAAAAGCAGAGTCTATCGTAAGGGTTCAGCTGTTTTTTGGCAATCAATTGTCAGGGCCTTTGCTGTCAATCAATTGTCAGGGCCTTTGCTGTCAGTCAATTGTCAGGGCTTTTTCTGCCAATTAATTAGCAGAG
>JABGWC010000098.1 GCA_018645765.1 Gammaproteobacteria bacterium
ACAGGTACAGCCAAGGATGGAAGTTGAAAAAAGGAAGCAAGTCAGCTTGGCCGCGTTCATAAAACTGGCCGAGGTAAAACGTAAAGGCGCTCGATAAAACCAAAAACACCAAGATAAAGACATAGGCGACCGGCGTCGTAAAGTAACTGGCGCATTCGCGGTTTAAAATAATGGTGATGTTTTTCATTGCAAGCGTCCTCCTGTTGCGCTGCGGAAAACCTCATCGAGTTGCCCCTCATGCTGTTGAATCCATTCAGGCTGCCAGTGATTGGCTTTCATCAATTCTTGCAGCGCCGCCAATGGATCTTTCAATGCCTCAGCCGGGTAAATCCGAACACCACCGCCATCAATCAAGGCCACTCGACCGCATTGGGGCAGCTCTGAACACGCCTGACTAAGAGCCTCATCGCCCACCCCGTTAATCCGCAAGCTGACCGAGAGATGTCCTTCGGCACGTTGGCAAAGTCCTTCGGGCGTATCGTCCAGGACAATCTCTCCTGCGTTAATAATCATCGCCCTGGAACAGACTGCCGAAACTTCTTCTAAAATATGGGTTGAGATGATGACAATTTTTTGATCGGAGAGATCCAAGATCATTTGCCGAACCTGATGTTTTTGGTTTGGATCAAGCCCGTCGGTTGGCTCATCTAAAATCAAGATACTGGGATCATGGATCAAAGCCTGGGCGAGCCCCACTCGACGTTTATAACCCTTCGATAAGGTTTCAATCCGCTGATGCAGAACCGCTCTGAGCGACACGGTATCGGTCACTCGGTCCACCCATTGCCGAATCAGCGCGCCCCGAGCACCTCTGATTTCTGCAATGAACTTCAAAAAGGCAGCCACCGTCATCTCCTCGTAACTGGGCGCGCCCTCTGGCAGGTAACCCATCTCCGCCTGCGCCGCTTGACGGTGATTTGCAATGTCATAGCCCTGAATGCGGATCGAACCCGAAGAGGGCGTTAGAAATCCAGTGATCATTTTCATGGTTGTTGATTTGCCTGCGCCATTCGGCCCCAGAAAGCCCAGAACCGAACCAGCGCCTAATTCAAAGCTTAAATCCTTGACCGCCGTCATTGACCCAAACTTTTTTGTCAGATTTTGAACCTCAATCAAAACACACTCCCTGCTTCCTTAAATTTGATTGCGCTTTGCCTCGTACTCAACGCTTTTACCCCGTTACTATTGCGGCGATCAGCTGTGTTATCAATCCCCACCGGTCCTGAACCGTATTCAATACGCCTGACCTTAAAGACAACTCAAATCAAAAAATGATCCAGCGCTTTGGGATTTTTTTAACATTCACGCCCCTCAAAACAGCATCACGACTACCGACCGCATCAACCGGACTTGCCGACGAGCCGCCAGCCGCAGATGCGGCCCTACCTCAGGTCACCGAAGGGCATTGCTTGCGAGCGCGCGCAAGCAATGCCCCTTTAAGCTAAACCTGTTTCCCGAACAGATCCGCCTAGGTACAATAACCTGCACCATCCAACGACCACGGCGTCCCTGCGCCCAAAAGCACATCAACACTGTGTGCAAGGTTGTTCGCGCCAGGAGCCACAGTATGTCCGTTTATTTTGAGCCCAAAGCCATTTTATTTGACCTGGATGGCACCCTGCTCGACACCGAGCCACTTTACACCCTTGCAACCCAGAAGGTACTGGATCCTTTTGGCATAACCTTCACCCTTGAATTCAAACGCACGATCGTGGGTCGACAAGCCTTAGAGTCCGCTGCGATGACGGTTGAGCACTATGGCCTTACGCTGACGCCCCAAGCTTTTCTGGATCAGCGGGCGCACTATTTAAATGATCTGTTCCCAAACGCTGCGGCCATTGCTGGCGCCGAAGCGTTCCTGGCCGTGTTGACCGAGCAGGGCATTCCCTTTGGCATCGCAACAAGTTCCAGTCGAGCGCTCTTTGAGCTCAAGCGTTCAACCAAACCGTGGCTGCAAGCGGTCGCCATCACGGTCTGCGGTGACGAGGTCGAAGAAAGCAAACCGGCGCCAGAAATTTTCTTAAAAACAGCTGAAAAAATCGGCGTTAGGCGTGAAGATTGTCTGGTATTTGAAGATGCCCTCACTGGATTTCTCGCCGCAAAAGCGGCCGGCATGCCCGTGATCGGAATTGATAGCCCCTACTTGTTGCCGGATGATCGAAAGCATGCCCAAGGGATTGTTCGCGATTACCTGAGCCTCATTAACAACCCTCAGCCGGTTTTTGGCATAGCCTTGGATGCGGACATCGACTGACGGTCACCCGGGCCTTAAGCTAAATAATCATGAGCGCACGGATCACGCCAAAGCCGCGGCATGGCAATCCACGTAACCATCCTGGCCAAGCATAGACTCGACCGTGCTCCCACTCGCTCGCAGGCCCGCTTGATCAAAGCGGCGGCTCTACCCAATTGTATCGACGATCGTCGAACGCGAAGGTTACGCGCCAGCCCTCGGCGCAGTCGTTATGGCCATTGGCCATTCATCGCGGGCGGCCCACTCGGACAAGGAATGATCATAAAGCATAATGTTTTCGGTTCTACCCAGCAGGGCGAGCGCAAAAATGGGGATTGCGGCCGCGATCCCGCCGCCGCAATAGGTGGCAACTGTCTTGTCCGGGGTGACCCCAGCTTCATCAAAAATCAGCTGCAGCGCTGCCGCGTCTTCAAAACAAAATAGATTCGTTAAAAATTGACTATACGGCGTGCTGACCGAGCCCTGAATATGGCCTGGCCGGCCGTAATGCGGGCCAATACCGTCGAACTGTTGCTTTGACAAGGCATTCAGCAAGCACAGTTTCGAATCCGGTAACTGGGCTGCGAGTCTCGCGCCATCGATCACGTGCTCTGCCTGATAACGCGCAGAATAAGCAGTTGCCGGGACGGGCTCGATAGCCGTTGACACCGCGAGTCCCTGGGCCTGCCAAGCAGGTAACCCGCCATCTAACACCAACACCTGCTGATGGCCAAAAATCTTGAACAACCACCAAACTCGGCAAGCCCACATCGGATGATTCGCCGCGTACAGCACAACCGTATCGGTGTCAGAAATCCCCGCAAGCTGCATTGCCGCGTCAAACTGCGCAACACTCGGCACCGTAAACCGAAATGCTGAGGTGTTATCCGACAAGTCATTTTGCAAATCAAGATACACGGCGGAAGGAATATGACCCGCTTCATAGTCGCCTCGTCCCGAGACACCGCTAAAGTCTCCTGAAGGCAGCGCTTTTAAGTGCATCGTAACATCGATCACCCTCAGGCTTGATTCACCCAGGCGCTCACTGAGTCGCTGCGCCGAGATCAAATATTGGTCTCGGTATTCGTTAAGCGGCTGCTCTGTCGATTTGTTCGTCATACCCTGTCTCCTATCTGTTTTCCTAAGGCCGCTACCTCGCCGATTTTCTTATCCCAAAGATTGAGGCTTGAAGCCCACGATCCCACGATCTCTGAGCCAACTCGCTTTAGAGCGCGCTTTTGCTCGCAATGACAAACGAGCCCAGCCATCTGGAACCATGCGGTCACTCGCTCATAAAAATAGTTTTTCCAACCCTCATCTCAAAGGCTTTCTTTTAAAGCGCAATAACGGTACCGTCTTCGAGTGGCTATTTTAAAAACCTAACCCCCCCCACTGTCAAAAAAGTGTAACCCACTATGCACCCTGAAATTCCAGACCGCCAGAGACGATATACCTTGTTTGTCTTGGTCTTGGTCTTCACCTCTAGTCATATCGACCGCCAAATCATGGGCATTTTAGGACAACCCATCAAAGAGTCCCTGCTCATCAGCGATACCCAACTGGGTCTGTTAACGGGCATCATGTTCGCGGTCTTTTATGCAACCCTCGGCATGCCGATGGCAATGTGGGCAGACCGTCACAATCGCCGCAACCTCATTTCTTTTTCGGTCTTTCTGTGGAGTCTCATGACAGCCCTTTGCGGGGCAGCCGCGAACTTTACGCAATTGCTGCTGTTTAGAATCGGGGTCGGGGTGGGTGAGGCGGGCTCGAATCCCCCCTCCCACTCAATGATCGCCGACCTGTACCCGCCCGCGCAACGCGCAACCGCCATGGCGATTTTTGGCACCGGCATCAACTGGGGTATCCTGCTTGGGTTCCTGCTTGGAGGCTGGATCAATGAGTGGTTTGGCTGGCGGACCGCATTTGTGGTTGTCGGCCTGCCAGGCATCCTGCTGGCTGCCCTGGTCCGATTTACAGTGATCGAGCCGCCACGCGGGTATTCTGAGGCCAGGACCAGCCCAGTGGTCCCACCAGGATTTTGGGAAGTTGTCAGATTCATGTGGCGGAACCCGATTCTGCGCCACATTGTCGCAGCCGGGGCCCTGATTTCTTTTACCGGTTATGCGTCCATCATCTGGATTCCAATCTACCTGGTTCGGATCCATGAGATGGGCACTGGTGAAGTGGGCAGCTACCTCGCGCTGATGATTGGCTTGGGCGGCGCCCTCGGTATTTACTTAGGCGGGCGGCTCGCAGATTTTTTGTCAGCACGCCATGGCGAGCATTGGCTTCCTTGGATCATCGCGATTGCCAACTTGATTGCAGCACCCCTTTTATATCTGGCGTTTACCGCCGAGACCCCCATGGGCGCGATTGCGGCTTACGCCATTCCAGCAATGCTCGGGACGGTTTATGTGGCACCCGGATTTGCCCTGATTCAGAATCAAACGCCAGTTGAGATGCGATCGGTTGCAGCGGCTATTAACCTTTTTATCACCAACATTATCGGCCTCGGGCTGGGCCCTTTTAGTGTCGGATTTTTTAGCGATTACTTCGCAACCGACTATGGGCAAGACGGCTTGCGTTACGGCCTGATGACGACCCTGGTCGTCATCGCTTGGGGAATCTACCACTATTACCGGTGCGGACAGCTCATTCGAAAGAAAACCCCGAGTTATGCCCAAACCACCTGAATTCATCCTTTGGGGCGCCGGCACCAGCCGCACCTTGCGCGTCCACTGGCTGATGGCGGAACTCAATCTCGCGTATGAACATCAAAAAATAGGGCCACGAACTGGAGAAACCCAGACCGACGCCTTCAAAGCCATCAACCCAAAAGGCAAAATTCCCGTGCTCATCCATGGTGATCTGGTGATCTCAGAGAGCTTCGCCATTGCGCGCTACCTACGGCGCGTTTGCCCTACCCTTCAATATGACGAGACCCAATTAAGCTCTGAAGGCATCGCGCGCTTCGATGAGCTCGCCTCATTCATGCTCATGGAGCTCGACGCAACCAGCCTTTACATTATTCGGCGACATCTTGATCTCGCGGCGATCTATGGCGAGGCGCCCAATGCGGTCATCAGTGCCAAAGCATACTTCCGAAAGATGCTGGATGAGGGGTTCACAGAGGCTGAACTCGCCGAGTTCGTTTGGGGACGGCGTTTTTCCGAACTCGACATCCTACTTACTACGATCTTAGATTGGGCGGACGCCGTTGATATTGCCTTACCCAGGCATTGCCATGCCTACCGTCATCGAATGCACCAGCGCCCAGGTTATCTATTAGGCAAAACCAATAACAAACCTTAACCGCCAAGGCGCGCGCTTAGCCTTGCACAACCCAAGCTTTCGCTACCTGAGGAAACACCCATGTCCCAATTACTCGAACTCTCCGCCGGCATCTTGGATGGCACCACCGACCCCGAGGGCACAGGGCCTATCAATCGCATCAATTTTCAACTGTCCTCGATTACCGATCGCGTTGCATTGGTCGAGGCCTTTTCACACTGCGTTTTATTCGAAACCGATGACGGCTTACTTGGATTTGACACCTCCAGTGTGCAAGGCGGCGAACGGGTTGTGTCTGCTATTCGTAACTGGCGACAAGCGCCATTTCACACATTGGTCTATACCCATGGGCACCTCGACCACGTTGGGGGCTGCGGCGCCTTTATGGACAGCGCAAGGGCACACGGTCATGCCAGGCCCTTACTGGTTGGTCATGAGAATATTAAACCGCGGTTGGACCGCTACCACCTAACCGATGGCTACAACGCCACGATCAATCGCCGGCAATTCGGTCAGTTTTCCCGCCGGGGTTACGATATCAGCGGCGACAACGCATTCTTACCTAAAACCACAGAGGCGCCGGACATTACCTATCGAGACAAGATGACCCTAGATGTTGGCGGGCTCACTGTGGAGCTGAATCATGAGAAGGGCGAAACGGATGATCATACCTGGGGCTGGATTCCAGCCCACAAGGCGATCTGTTCCGGGGACTTTTTTATCTGGTGCTTTCCGAATGCCGGCAACCCCCAGAAAGTACAACGATACCCGATGGAGTGGGCACGGGCCCTGCGAGATATGGCCAGCAAGGGTGCCGAGCTTTTGCTACCCGCGCACGGCCTACCGATCGCGGGCGCAGACCGAATACAACTTGTGCTGACTGACGTCGCATCAGCGCTTGAGTACTTGGTTCAAGAAACCCTCCAAAGGATGAACGAAGGCGCCAAGTTAGACGACATCCTTCAGGAGGTTCGCCTGGACCCTGCGATCCTAGAGAAACCCTACCTAAGACCCACTTACGACGAGCCAGAATTTATCATCCGAAATATTTGGCGATTGTATGGCGGCTGGTATGACGGCAACCCCGCTCGGCTCAAACCGTCGCCCGACCAGGCCTTAGCGTCTGAGCTTGCAAGCCTCGCAGGCGGTACCCTTGCCTTAGCAGAACGCGCCTCAACGCTTATGACACGCGATATCCGGCTGGCGTGTCATCTCGTTGAACTCGCGGTGCAATCCGATCCTTTGAATCAAGCCGCCCACGAAATCAGAGCAGCAATATATCAACACCGCCGAAACCAAGAAACCTCGCTCATGGCAAAGGGCATTTATGGCGCGGCAGCGAACGAATCAAACGCCGTTCTAAGCGATGATCGCGCTTAAACACCTGCCAAGGTTATGACGGCGCGCCACTGATCCTTGTTCATCGGCAGGACTGACAGCCGGCTACCTTTTCGGGTGAGGTCCGAGCCGTCAAACGCGGGCGTCCGTTTTAACGTCGCCAAGGGAACCACGTTCGGGAAAGCGCGCACCAGCGCTAGGTCTACGGCAGTCCAGCGCGGTTGACATTGGTTCGATGATGCATCGAGATAAGGTGATTCTGGGTCAAACTGTAAGGGGTCTGGATAGGGCTTGCGCGCCACTTTCAATTGCGCAACGACCCCAATCTCCGCGCAACTGGCATGATACAGCAACACCTCATCCTTCAAATCCATCGCACGCAAAAAGTTTCGCGCCTGATAGTTTCGCACGCCATCCCAGACGAGACTTGCAGGCCCTGCTGCCTGAAAGTCTAAAAGACCACCGTCCGCAGGTTCCGTTTTAACGAGCCAGTAAGCCATTTAAAGCCTCAAACCATCAAAAGTCCCATCCACTCAAAAGGAGTCATCCACTCAAAAGGAGTCATCCCTGGGCATCGATTTTGAGTCGGTAAAGTCGTCCAAGCCGCATCATGCCCCAAAGCAATACGAAGGCACCAACCGTGTCGCCAACCACATAGACAAATAGACGGGGCAACCCCTCACCCTCATCCAGCCCGCTCAACACCAAAATGAACACGATGCCTAAACCATTGATCAGGGCCGCGACAAAGCTCACCAGCACGAGGCCTCGCCATTGTCGCAATGACGAGAACCCTGGCTTAAACGCAGCACCTGATAATTCAAATATTTTAAATGCCAAATAGGAACAAAAAATACCTGGGATCAGAATCGCCGAGGGATCGGTGCTCCCATTCAAACCCAAGCTAATACCGATCAAGGTGCCCACCGCTAAAGGCATTATGGATCGTGCCCCAACTAAAAAGGCCGCAAGGATCCGAACACCATGGGGCAAAAATACCAGACTGGGAACCAATAGCGGATGATCATAAAGACTGTCTTGAACAAGCTTGATCCCATAAGCCACAATTACCATTGCGCCCACATAGGCGAGTGCCACGGCAACCGTCAACTCAAGCTCTGTGACCAATAGATCGAGCACTGTGCGAATCTTACGTGGCAGTTCCGGCACGGCCAAGAAACCTCCTGTTTCAGACCAAGGCCGCGTCTAGCGGCCCTGATCAATACGCTTGCATCTAACGCTTCTTTTTTGGTTTAGCCGATTTAGGGTTCTTTTTTTTATGACGGCCCTGCGCTTTTGGATTCGCCTGCTCTCGAACCGCTTGAAAGGCTTCTTTCATCGCATCAAATTTTTCACGTTTTTTTGCTTCGATGTGTGAGTCTTTTGAGCCCTCGAACGAAATGACGTTACTAGACATGTCTCTGTCTCCAAACATGGCCTAATCGAAAATTTAATGTGCCACATTGGCGAGCGCTATCAAACCTTTTCGGCCATTCCTTACGAATGGCACAGTTTAGCATAGGCCTTTAAACTCTGAGGTCATCCATTACCGCTCAGGGCATCCCATGAATCAACTTCAGCGACTCAAAACGTTATTTTTGGTCCTGATCATTACCGCCCCAGCCATCAGCCGGGCTAACGCCGAGACCCCTGACGTGATGGCACTTGCGACGCTGGATCGTTTCATGATCGCGTTTAATGATCAGGATATCAAAGCCTGGGCCGCAACTTTGCATTACCCCCATGTTCGCTTCGCCAGCAGCCGAGTGATGATTTATGACTCAGCGACCGCCTTCGAAGATCGTTCGGTCTTCCCGGCATTGCAAGCCGCCGGTTGGCATCATTCGCTTTGGACGCGCCACACCGTCACCCTATCGTCTGACACCAAAGTGCACATTGATACCGAATTTGAGCGACGAAATGCCGACAATGAAACGATCGGGCGATATCGGTCGTTGTACATCGTGACGAAAAAGGATGGTCACTGGGGGATCCAGGCGCGATCGAGCCTTGCGCCCTAAGTAACCGTTGTTCAGTGCGTCCGGACAATAGCCCCCAATAGGACAATCTCTTGACGCAACACAAACAGCCGCATTCTTAAATTAAGAGGACCGTGACCTTTCCCCTCGCGTCCAGCGACCCGCCAGCAGGCCCTATTGATGGCGCTCAAAAATGACCCTATTAACGCCGCTTATACCAATCAGCCTCAGTCCAGCTGCGCCAGACTTGGCGCTCCGCGCTGGCCTTGCAGACACCGAACACAACGGCTTGACCGTCTCACCAAAACGCCTGGCGATCTATCAGAGCGCCAAATCAAACCGATTAACGCCGCTCTAAATCCGAAATCATCATCTCATCCGCCATCTCAGCCATCTCAATTGCGGACTCGATGGCTTGGCGCATCAATCCGGTGTGGTTCGTCCGTTCGGTCAGGTCCATGCTGGCTAGGTAAGCGGCATAAATTCGCGAGGCTACTTGCAGCACAGCTGCTTCACTGTCCTCTAGATGAATATAGGTCTTTTTTGGCATTGCAGGTTTCTCTTTAAATTACATTGAGTTAAATATCGGTTACTGAGCTGACGTTTCAGTCTGCGTTGTTCCATACAGGTCGCGTTTGATCGACCAGCGGCGCAAAATTATTAGCGTATTAGCGCAAATCAGCACCAGGCCCATTCAAGCTGCCGCGTATTCCATCAGCGACCTTGCGTTCTGCGTACGAGCCAAAGCGCTTGCTACCCCTATTGGCTCTGATTAATTTGATCAAGATCATCTTGGCGCATCTGATCGACTTCAAGCTCTAGAATACTTTCCGGCGCAATCACCATAAAAACAAAGAATAAAAAGGTTTCTACCAAATGCCAATGACGCGTCGGCAGCTCATGGATTTGGTTATGACAGATCGATACGAACACCACCACAAAATAAAGAGTAAAAGCAGCGACTAAGGTCATGACATTCTGAGCAGTCAGGATTGCGGTCCATTCAGAAAATTCTACCCGCGCAAGGCCGACAAAATACTCGTAAACCAAAAAGCCCGTGATCAACAAAACCGCATTCAAGCTGGCGGACTGCGCTCGATCAAGGGGCGACTGCTTAGACTCTATCGCAAAATAAAGGGTTCCGAAGGCCGCGATCGCGATTCCAAGATTAATCGGTGTCCAAAAATGTCTCAGCGCCGCGCTCTCCAAAGACCATAAAACGGTACCGATTGGCATGAGCAGCGCAAGCCCGAGCACCGCCGCCAAGGATAGAGTCCTCGGCCGGTCAAACATCCGAACCTCATCGATCTTGAGATTAATGCCCACTGTCGCCAAGCACCCCCCAGCAAGCGCGGCAATTAAGCCGCCAAGAACAAACGGATGCTCATAACGCAAGCCAACGGATATGAAAAAAGCGGAGAGCAACAGTCCAAACGGTAACGGCACAAATCTGAAAAAGAGCGCTAAGGGCATTTTGAGCCCTAAGCGACAGTACAACCCTAAAATTGTAAGCGGCCCGATAAAGGCGAACAAAACAATAATATTATGAGGCGTGACATAAACCCCACCGTTGGCATGAAAGCCCAAAGCCATCACAGCGAAGCATAAAACAGCCAGCGTTCGTCGTTTCCAGGTCATGTCATCACCGCCCTTTCTAATGCGATCTGCTCAACGTGTTCTGCCAACACGTTCGCCCAAACGCTATTTCTCTGGCAAATTGCCCCGGAACACCCCAAGCGCCGAGCCTTGCCCCCCCATGGGCCTTACTAAAACAACGTTTTGTAAGGCCTTGTAGAAAGGCCACCTTTGCGTCAGCCCTTGATGACGACCCATGCAACCCTTGCGATGATACGAATCGACCATCA
The DNA here is from genome assembly GCA_018645765.1 of Gammaproteobacteria bacterium. GTDB lineage: Bacteria > Pseudomonadota > Gammaproteobacteria > Pseudomonadales > Azotimanducaceae > UBA9926. The sequence goes on from JABGWC010000098.1 coordinate 10,707, forward strand.
CCCTGATAGCCAACTCGCCATGATATAAATGGCCGGAGCGGCCCCTTCAGCGCGCAAGCCATCCTCACCGAAGGGCGTATCCTTACCGCGCTAAACGCCACCCGTCTTGGGCTTGGCCTGACTCATATCCATCAACGACTCAGTATTGGCCATTAAATCTTCGAAGGTCGCCTCAACCCCCAAATCAATCGGATCATTCACGAAGACCTGAGCCCGATAATAACGACCACCACCAGCATTAATAACCGCACCAGTGGGCGCCTCATCACTGGTCATAAACAACACCGCCGGGCTAACAAGCTTTGGCGCCGACTCTGGCGGCGGGCTATCTGGGTTGATGTCTCGACCCGGGATGGTCGAGATCATTCGCGTTGCAGCAGCCGGCGCTAACGTATTGACCCGCACATTGTTTTTAGCGCCTTCAAGCGCTAAAACGTTCATTAAGCCGAGCATGCCCATTTTGGCTGCACCATAGTTGGCTTGACCAAAATTACCGTAGATCCCAGAACTTGAACTGGTTAAAACAATCCTTCCATAGCCTTGTTCATTCATATGTGGCCACGCCGCCCGCGTGACATAGGCCGTGCCGGACAAATGGACTTGTAGAACCAGGTCCCAATCAGAAAGTGTCATTTTCTTAAAGGACCGGTCCCTTAAAATGCCTGCGTTGTTCACCAAGATATCGATGCGGCCAAACGCATCAAGCGCGGATTGGATAATGCTTTGCGCGCCATCGGGATCCGATACTGATGCCTTATTAGCGACCGCCTCGGCACCCATCGCTTGAAGCTCTGCCACCACTTGATCAGCTGCATCACCCGCGCCACTCCCGTCAACGCTACCGCCAAGATCATTCACAACGACCTTGGCACCCCGCTTGGCGTATTCAATCGCATGCGATCGACCCAGACCGTTGCCAGCGCCTGTGATCACAACAACTTTATTTTCAAACTCACTATTTTCAATAATTGGCATCCTGTGTCTCCTCAATTTGACCCCAGAAGATTATCACGAACCGGGCCCGCCGTTGCGATTTGGACCCGTTGGTTGCGATTGTTTTTCC
>JABGWC010000298.1 GCA_018645765.1 Gammaproteobacteria bacterium
AACGCTAAGGTCTGCCAGCCATATTCAAACTCATGGTTACCGACGTTCACGGCGTCGTATCCAATGGCGCTGTAGAGGTCAAAGACCAAGCGGCCTTGGGTTGCCTTTGCAAGCGAGCCCGTAAACAGGTCCCCGGCATCCAGCAGAAGTGATTTGGGCGCTTGCACGCGATACTGCGCAATCAAGCTCGCAAGCTTCGCCAGCCCACCAATGTGCGTCATATCCGAGCGCCAGGTCGCGGGTAACGGCTCATACACACTTTCGATATCGTTGGTGTAGAGGATCTGAAAGGTCTCAGTCCCAGTATCGGCCTCACCGGCCTGAACCGGCATGACAAGCCCTAACAGCAGCAGCAATGTGCCCGTCAGCCCAAGGACGAGCGCCCCCACCGGATGCCACCCCCCAACAATTTCTGAAAACCAGCCAAACCGCCGCCCCCATCGCGGCAGCGCAAGTCGTCGATCATCCAGCTCAATGCGAAGGCGATCTGGCCTACGCAAACTCAAAACCACGATAGCCCTTCGCAACCACTGCCTCGCAAGCCTCACGATAGGCGCCAACCCCCGCCGCATAAGGCATAAATATTCTAGGTTTACCCGGCACGTTCGCGCCCAGATACCATGAGCCCCCTTGGGGAAACAAGGTTGCCTCGGCTACCATCTGCACATGCTCCATCCATTGGTCTTGAGCCGCTTCTTCAGCTCTAATCATTCGATGGTTGTCATCCCGCATTTTGGTTAAACAGTTGACGATCCAATCAACATGCTGCTCGATCGACACCAACATATTTGACAGCACTGAGGGGCTCCCAGGCCCCGTCACCATGAATAAATTCGGAAAGCCCACGCTCATCAAACCCAGATAGGTCCGCGGTCCTGCGTGCCAGGCATCCTCAAGGGCGAGTCCACCGATGCCCTGAATGTTCATACTGCGCAGGGCACCGGTCATTGCATCAAACCCGGTGGCAATCACGAGGGTATCGAGCTCGATATGCTCTTTGTCCAGCGCCACCCCCTTGGGCGTGATCTCAACCAAGGGCGTGTCCCGCAAGTTAACCAATCGAACGTGATCCTGATTGTAGGTCTCGTAGTAATTGATATCGACGCAGATCCGCCGGGTACCAATCGGATGCGTCGTGGGGCAGAGCGCATCAGCTGTAACAGGATCCTTAACCCGTGATCGAATTTTTTCGTGCACAAAGGCCTGCACGAATCGGTTGGCCTCTAGGTTCATCAGCGTGTCATTGATGACGGCCATAAACCGAGCGCCACCGCGCTCCCAAGCTGCCTCAAGCAAGGCGGTCGCCGCCGGCTCTGATAAATCATTAAAAATCACCGGGTCAACCGGTCCCGATCTTGGCAAGATATCAAGGTCACCAAAACCCGAGCCATTACCCGCACGATGATTGGCGCGGTGCGCTGGGTAATGCTGCTTAAATTCTGCCACCCAATCTGGATCCAGCTCGTAGTTATTGGCTGGCACACTAAAATTAGGCGTTCGTTGAAATACTGTTAACTGCGCCGCGGAGGCTGCAATCACTGGAATAGCCTGAATCCCGGATGAGCCCGTTCCAATAATCCCAACCCGCTCTGCGTCAAAACTTACGGGGTCGTGCGGCCACTGACTCGCCTGATAGAAGTTTCCCGAAAACGTCTCTAAGCCGGGGATATCTGGCCGTTGGGGCACGGACAAACACCCCGTTGCCATAACGCAAAAATCTGCGGTGAAGCGCTCACCGAGCGCCGTTTCAATTTCCCAATGACACGGCGCTTCCTGCCAAATAGCCGAGGTGACTTGGGTATTAAACTGAATCACCGGTCTTAATTGAAACTGATCCGCAACATGGCGTGCATAGGACAAAATCTCAGGCTGCTGGGCATATCGCTCTGACCATTGCCAGGTTTGCTCCAACTCGCTTGAAAAAGAAAAGGAGTAGGCCAGGCTTTCCGCATCGCAGCGCGCGCCAGGATAGCGATTCCAGTACCAGGTCCCACCGACATCCGAGCCTTGCTCCACAACACGAATGGTGCGCCCTTGGGCGGTTAACTTATGCGCGAGGTACAAGCCCGCGAAACCTGCACCCACCACAATGACCTCGAAATGTTGTTTCGACACCTTCCCCCCTTCCCTTAACAAAAATATCTACGAGCTTGCGTCCTCGCCACACCCGCTTTAGCTTAAAAGACCTAAGCCTGTCATAAGACGACCTTAGAGCCCGCGGGCTTTCGGTTTCCGACCCGCTTAGGTGTGGGCCCGCATTGCCGCTGTTACGGTGAGAGGCTGCAATGCAATGGTCAAAAACCACCTCCCGCAGCTTCAATTACAATGATCTTAGTCAAGGCGCACCGCCATTGGACTTCCCTAATCTATCACTCAAGTGGTTCCCGAGCACCCTCTACACGCGATGCCAAACCACGGCCTGATCTGCCCAAAGAAGGACTTAACATGGCTGGCAAGATCCTTTAGGCTCCGACAACACCCGGCAGCAATTAAATCAATGGATTCTAGGCTCGACCTCTTCGAATCAATTTTCAAACGTGCCCAACGGATCAGCCTTGAGTATTCGCCCCCCGTTCTGGCATCTGTTTTAGTGCTAGTTCCGGAACAACCCGACGCGATGACCACGCCCATTGTTGAACAGGCACTAGGGCTTTTGAACCGGCCCAAAGCAACTACGGTCATCAGTCAATCGTTACCCAACGACATCGAAGAAGTCAGTATTAGCAACTTGGTTTTAGATCACGCGCCGGACCTCATCGTGCTGCAACGTCACCTATTGCAGGGGGAGCATGCGTGGAACCGGGGCTTTGGCGGGTTGGTGCAGTCTCTGATACAGCATCACGCAACCCCCATCTTGGTCCTACCCAATCAATTGAATGAAGTGCGCGTTCTATCCGATGTTAAAACCGTCGCCGCGGTCGTCGATCAACCGCTGAACAATCATGATCTCGTGAATTGGGCCAGTACCTTTTGCGCTTCCGGCACGACGCTTTGCCTGCACCACATCGAAGCCGAGGATCAGTTTGAGCGCATCATGAAGGCGATCGAGCGCATTCCGGAACTTAACACTGACACGGCTCGGACAACGCTCAAACGCGGGCTCATGCAGGAAGCTCAGAGTTTTCTCGATCACTGTCAGTTAACCCTCCAGCAATACCGACCCGACCTGACCGTACAGCACTCGGTCGAAATGGCGCGGGTGCAGCACGGTTACCTTAACTGGGTCACACAAACCCAGCCAGATCTGATCGTCCTCGACACGCTTGATGCCACGAAGGCTTTGAATCGCGGCATTGCTGACGCACTCTCTTTGCAGTTCACCGACCTGCCTTTTTTACTGCTTTAGCATGAACCCAGGAACTTTCAGCATGCGCAATAACCAAGCACCTGGCAGTCGCCCTTCAAAATATTGGATCGCGAGCATGCTCCCCTTGGCATTGCTTGCAAACCCCGTACTCGCAAGTGAACAGGCGCACACGGTCGAGCCATACATCACCTGGCTGTTTACCGGCATTTTACTTTCGATGGTTGCGTGTCTTGCCTTTGAAGAAAAATTGCACGCCCAAAAATCGCTTATTACGGGCCTTTTTGCCCTGCTGAGTTTGCTCATCGCAACGGCGCTTGAGCTTCTGCCCTTTGGGCCTGTCATGAACGTTTTTAATGAATCACTGCAGCTCCCTGTTTATATCCCCGGGATAGACTGGGAGGTTATTGCCATCATTGTCGGCGCCAGCCTGTTTGTGGATGTCACCTCGAAAAGCGGCCTATTTTCCTATCTCGCGATCCGGTTAACAAAAGCCTCTAAGGGCGATCCTCGAAAGCTATTGATCTACTATGGTTGTATGACCGTCCTGTTTTCGGCTCTTTTGAATAACGTGACGGCAATGATCATCATTGGCTCGTTGACAGGCGTGAGCCTTGCCAAACTCAATCAATCCAAACTGCTGCTCGGCTTCTTGCTGACCGAAGGCTTACTAACCAATATCGGCGGTCTGCTAACGCTTATCAGCTCTGTACCGAACATTATTCTTGGCAACCTCGCTGGCATCACCTTTCTTGATTTTTTTCTCTTCGCGGCCCCCTTTGTTGTCATATCAACCTGGGCCACCTTGCTGTTAGCCGCTCGGGTCTTTCGGATTGAACCCTTAACCGCGGAAGCCGATAAAAGCCGCGCTGCGGCATTGGTTGCTGGGTTTGATGAATCTGAGGGCATTCCCAGCGCCGCCTTTTTTAAAGTCAGCATTGTGCTCTTCGCACTATTGGTACTGACCTTTTCACTGCAATCTGTGCTGCCCTTATTGCGAGAATTGGGGATGGGATTTGTTGCCCTACTGTTCGCCTTCATTGCCTTGATTCGGTTTCGGCACGATGTCGATGAATTTTATAGAGGAATAGACTGGGACCTGATTTTCTTTTTTATCACCCTTTTTATGTTGATTAACGTCATGGAGCATGCCCAGGTGTTGGCTCTGATCGGCACGGGGATCGTATCGCTGTTGGAGCTCGGGGCCACGGCAAGCAGCCTTGCATTACTTTGGTCGTCGGCCATTGCCAGCTCCGTGACCGACAACATTCCACTGGCTGCGATGCTGGGTAAAATCTTAGCCAGCATGGGCCTGCCCAGCGACAGCTTACTTTGGTGGAGCGTTATCTTCGGTGCGAACCTTGGCGGCAACATCACGCCGATTGGTTCCGCCTCAACCGTTGTTGCCGTCACGCTGATGCACAAAGCCAATATCAAGCTCAGTTTCAGCGGTTTTGTCGCCAAAGCGTTCCTCTTTGCAGTCCTTCAACTGTTGTTGGCGTCGCTCTATCTCTATCTCATCGCAACGTTATTTTGAAGTTAGCGCGGCACCTCGGCCTCGGCGCGACGCTTGCCGAATCAGTCGAGGCGCGTTCGATAACCCTGGGTGAGGTGGATTGGGTGCTGCAACACATGACGCACCTTGAATGCCGACCGCTTTTAGTCTTTACTGCCAGCAATCCTTAAGAGCCTTGTTCGCCATGAATTGGTTATTCGGCCGCTACAGCGTTGTTTTCTACGCAACCCTTGGAACCCTTGCAGGTGCAATTTGGCTCATCATCGATGGGGCGTTTGATGCCTGGCTGATGAGCGGCTTGGTCCTATCGAGTCTGCTCATGTTCTTAGGCCTTCACGACTATTTTCAAACCGGCAGCGCGGTCCGCGCCAACTTTCCCGTTCTGGGCCGACTCCGATACTTTTTCGAAAGCATTCGACCGGAACTGAGACAGTATTTTTGGGAAGACGATGATGCAGAGCTGCCCTACTCTCGAAACCAACGGGCTATGGTTTACCAACGCGCGAAATCCGAATTTTCAATTCGTGCGTTCGGCTCGATCGAGACGATGTACAAGGAAGATTTCAGCTGGCTGAATCATTCACTTGCACCCTTACACATTGAGGCCGAGGATTTTCGCACGTGGGTCGGCGTTGGCGATCAACGCTACGCCGTCTCTTTACTGAATATTTCAGGCACCTCTTTTGGCGCCTTATCCCCACCCGCCATTGAAGCGCTGAATCTGGGCGCCGCCCAAGGCCAGTTTGCGCACAATACCGGTGAAGGCTCCGTCTCGCCCTATCACGTCAAAGGTGGCGGTGATTTAATTTTGCAGGTCTCAACCGGCTATTTTGGATTCCGAGACGGCAGCGGCCGCCTAAATCGCGCGCTTTTTGCGCAAAAGGCAACCCAGCCTCAGGTTAAAATGATTGAGATCAAACTCAGTCAGGGCGCCAAGCCCGGCCATGGTGGCCTGTTACCAGCAGCCAAGGTCAGCGCCGAAATAGCCCTGACCCGAGGCATTGACGAGGGCGTCGACTGCGCGTCACCCGCAAGTCACGCAGAATTCAAAACGCCACAAGAACTGCTCCGCTTTGCGGCGGAGCTCCGAGAAATCAGTGGCGGCAAGCCCGTAGGCATCAAACTCTGTATTGGCCATCCCTGGGAATTTATCGCCATCGTCAAAAGTATGACCGAGGGTGAACCTCTGCTCGATTTTATATCGGTTGATGGCGCGGAGGGCGGCACGGGTGCCGCGCCAACGGAATTCAGCGACCATCTCGGCAGTCCTTTAACCGATGCCCTGGTCTTCGTGGACAATACGCTTCGCGGCGCAGGCCTTCGATCCAGGATCAAAATCGCCGCCTCTGGGAAAATGATCAGCGCCTTCGATATTGTGAAACATTGCGCACTCGGCGCAGATTGGGTCAACATGGCGCGACCCTTTATGTTCGCCTTGGGCTGCATCCAAGCGCGCAATTGCGCCTCAGGCCTCTGCCCAACCGGCATCGCGACCATGGACCCAACGCGTTATCGCGTGCTTGATATCGAGACTAAAGCCTCCCGGGTCCGCAATTTCCATCAAAACACGTTAAAAGCCGTCGGAGAACTGATTGGCGCTGCGGGCATTGCGCATCCTGTGGATTTAAATCGACGTCATATCGTCAGGCGTTTGTCGGGAAGTGAAATCCTACTGGCAGACCAAATCTACCCCAAGGTCCTCGACAATCAATTATTTACTGATGAGCCGATTGCCGACCCACGTCTTGCCGTTTATTGGCACCGCGTCAGCGGACGAAGTTTTGCGGCAGACGACCTGGAGCCTGCAGAGGCCCTGCCGCAGGCAGAAGCCATTCTGCGCCGACCCTCGGGATCTAAAAGCCACCCTTAAACGATGTTCTGATCATCGCTGAGGAATGAATCTTGTTCTTGTTACGTTGCGAGCGCTTCAAGGCATGCCCAATCTAAACGGCCTAAGTTACCGCCCGCGTCGACCGGCTGAAGGCAAACATGGTCAGCACCGGCATCTTGATGTGCTTTTATTCGATCTTGGATGTCGGCAATGCTGCCCCATGCGAAGGTGGTATCAATAAACCGATCCGAGAGGTCATTGATATCGGCTTCTGTGAGCCCCATCCGCAACCAGTTATTGCGATAGTTCGGCAACCCTTGATAAATCTTGGCATTGGCACGCGCAGCTGTACGCGCCTTGTCGGGATCCGATTCAAGAATCACTTTCTGCTCAACGCACAGTAAAGGACCCGCACCCATAACGTCACGCGCCATCCGCGTATGATCGGGTGAACTAAAGTAAGGATGCGCGCCAGCGCTATGGCTGGCCGCGAGCTCCAACATCTTCGGCCCCAAAGCCGCAATCACCGTGAGCGGGCTGTCCGCCGGTGGGCGCCCACTATAAGGCGAGACTTTCATTTTTTCGAGATACTCGCGCATGGTCGCAACTGGCGCTTTGTATTCCAGGCCTCGAACACCTTCAACTAAAGGCTTATGCGAGACGCCAATGCCCAGTAAAAATCGCCCGCCGGATTGTTCTGCCAGCGTGTTTTGCGCCGCGAGCGTGACGCCGGGTTCACGGTGATAGATATTCATAATGCCAGTCGCCAAATTAAGCTGGCTCGTTTGACTCAACAACCAGGCTGCTGTCGCCACCGGGCTCCGCCCCACGGTTTCCGGAATCCAGAGGGTGCCATAACCCAATTGCTCAATCTTGCGCGCCGCCTCTGCCGCTTCTGGCGAGGTGAAACCATCTTGAAAATACCAAACACCTACTGCACCTAAGTCCATAACCCATCCTTGCTTAAACTGTCGATTGAAAGCTGTTGTTTGAAAGCTGTTGTTTGAAAGCTGCCTTTTAAAAAGCTGCCTTTTATAACCTGTCTGATTTGAACCGCTAATTCGAACTCTTTGGCTCGATGATCGCTTAGCCAAACTAACACAGCCCACCGAGCATAGAAACCAGCGCTTGACGACCAGCAGGCCCTGCAAAGCGATGGCCGAGGGTCGTATTCAACGCTTTACAGGATTCAAGGAAGCCGGTGTAAGACGCTGAGCAACCCGCGCACGCTATGCGGCATAAAGCTAGCGCTTGAGCGGCTTATAGCCGATTTCACCGCCACGCTTTTTAGGCTGGGCTGTCTTTTTCTGACTCCGACGCGCTTTGGTTTTCTTACTGCCTGCAGCCTTGCCGGACTTTTTCACTTTCACGGGCCCACGATAACTCGCTTGAAGACCTGGCACCTTGCGGTGCTCGAAGCGAAGTTTGAGGTAGCGTTCAATACTCGACATCTGGTTCCATTCGTTGGAACTGACGAGTGTAATCGCTTTACCCACTTGTCCCGCCCGGCCGGTGCGTCCAATCCGATGCACATGGTCATCCCCTGACTGCGCAACATTAAAATTGATCACCAACGTGATCCCTTCAATATCGAGACCCCGAGCTGCCACATCGGTCGCCACCAAAATTCCGATTTGACCACTTCGAAAGCGATTCATCACTTGCTTACGATCACTTTGGGAAAGCTCCCCATGAATGTAATCAACGCGCAGTTTATGGGCTTTCAGAGCCGTCCCAAGTTCTTGACACCCTTTGCGGGTGTTGCAAAAAATCATTGAACGCGGCGCCTGCTCTTTGGCAAGCAGCGCAATCACCAGCTTTTCTTTATGCTTCACATCATCTGCGAGCACCACTTGCTGCGTGATACTGTCATGGCCCTGCCGGTGCTCATCGATGGTGATTGACTCAGGATCTCGCAACATCCTTGTGATCCCCGGCATCCCTTTGTGAGAGAGCGTTGCCGAGAACAATAAGGTTTGACGCTGGCTACGACAAGCACGCGCAATGGTCTCCATATCGATCGCGAAGCCCATATCCAACATGCGATCGGCTTCATCCAGAACGAGCACTTCGAGATCTCGAAAGTCTGGCGTACCTTTTTCAATGTGTTCAACAAGCCGCCCCGGGGTTGCGATGATGACTTCGGGATTCTTACGCAGCGTCGCGGCCTGATGGTTGAACGCTTCGCCCCCCATAATGAGGCCGCACTTAATCTGGGTATAGCGCGCCATGGCATCGAAGGTTCTGCGCGTTTGCAGCGCAAGCTCCCTTGTCGGCAGTAATATCAGCACCCGCGTTCCGGATTTTGGCGCGTCATGATCCAGCATTAAATTCAATGTAGGCAGTAAAAACGCAGCGGTCTTACCACTACCGGTCTTGGAGCAAACGATTAAATCGCGTCCGGTCAAAGCCGCGGGAATGGCGTCGGACTGAACGGCCGTGGGTTCTGTAAAGCCCAGCTCGTCTGCCGCGCGAAGGAGTTGAGGGTGTAATGGAAGGTCGCTGATCACGAAGCTATGATAGCCCGCACAGCACGGTAATGCCTCACTTTATTGCGGGATTGGGCTTGGCGTTCGCAGTCTTGGTCCCAATGCCCCGCACGAAGGCGTAATCCGCGCAGGCCAGACAACTGAATAGGGCCATGGCTTGCGGTCGCGCAAGCATCCGGGTTTAAAACAGCCGCAAACCGAGACCGCTAAATTGCGCAACGTCCGATTCAGTGGGCGTTGTGTAATATCGTCCTGACGCGATCTCTTGAGACAGGCGGTTAGGCGCCCCCTCGCGCTCGCGCTGCTTAATAATCCTCGCCAGCCTCGGCACGGCGTGCTCATACAAGGCGAGTAACTGGCCGAGGTAATCCCGATTGAGATCCAGTGGCAGAATCTCATAGTCGATCACTGGCCCTGTATCGATCCCCTCATCAATAATGTCATGAATGCTGTACCCATACCGAGACCGCTGGTGCAGCATCGACCAAAAAGTCGCCATCACGCCGCGGTACTCTGGCAATAACCCCGAATGCAGATTGAGCACCCCAAACCTTGGCACCTTGATCGCCGTCGGTCGCAAAATCGATCCGAACCGAATCGAGACCATCAAATCCGGTTGGAAAGCTTTCATCGACTCAAAGCCCGAACCTTGGTTCACATCGGTGACGGTTGTGATCGGCACCCCCAATTGCTGAGCCAGCGCACTTTGTATTACCGTCCAGTCTGCGCTCGCTGACAAGCTCAACTGCGCTTGCAGCAGGCTTTGCTCATGGCTTGCCAAATCCTTAAAGGCGCGGGGCACAGCCCGAGGCGCGCCAACCTGCACCGACTGTAAAACCCGAACCGTTTGGCCTTGGATTAACGGCAATAATCGTTCAAGCGCACAGTAGCTCGGAAAATCTCGATTAATGAGCAGCAATAGTCGCATTAGAAAAACGCTGTCCCAATTGATTTTGGTTCTGGATCGGTTTTCATTTACAACGCTTTTCGCCTCGTGTCAAAATCATTTCATGAAACCTTTTAGTCAATTTTGCTCATCGAGCTGGGCTCAGCTTTGGATTGTTCTGACCCTCGCTGCGGCCGCGCCAGCTTATGGCTCAGAACCCCTCGTCTCCGCCCGGAACTATCACGAAGTCTCTGAGACTTTAGTCTCATCTGGACAAATCAGCCCGGCCCATATTGCTTCCCTTGCGGATGAGGGGGTCGAACTCGTAATTAATCTAACGGTTGAAGACACGGATCTCAATGCTCGGGAAGGCTTTGATATCACGGCACTGGGCATTGATTACCTTCATATTCCGGTTGACTGGGACAACCCGACAGAGCAGAACTTGCAGCTGTTTATGCATGTCCTAGACGCAGCGGGTGATCAAAAAGTCTTAGTGCATTGCTTTGCCAACTACCGGGCATCGGCCTTCATCTACCTCTATCGAACGCTAAAGCAAGGCGTTGCACCCGAGATCGCCCGTAAAGACCTAGATGCCATCTGGCCAAAACCGGCCTGGGCACAATTTCCGCAATGGCAGGCCTTCATCGCCGAGAGAACCCTTTAAATCACCGCGACCGTCCAACAACCTTTAAGTCCCCGCGCGTTGCAGGCCTTTAGATCAACCAATAACCCACCTTTACAAGGATCATTATGACCACGACCGCCCAAATATTTCATTTAAAACAGACCCCAAAAGGCTTGCCCGACGCGTCCGACTTTGAACTTCGAGACATTCATTTGCCAGCACCCGGTGACAACCAAGTCTTGGTCGAAAATTTATACATGTCGGTTGATCCCTACATGAGAGGTCGGATGCGGTTCATGCCCCCCGGCTCAAAACTGTTTGGCGCGGCCGTCGGGCGAGTACTCGCGTCAAATAGCCCGACCGTTTCGATTGGAGATTTTGTCCTCAATCCACATAGCTGGCACAGTCATTTTGTTGATGATGCCCGTGTTGTGACCCAACTCGACCCCGAGCTCGCCCCCTTGCCCAGCTATTTAGGGGTTATGGGCATGCCGGGACTCACCGCTTGGGGCGGTTTGCTGATTACCGGCGCTTATCAGGATGGCGAAACCCTCTTCGTTTCAGCAGCCTCAGGGGCTGTCGGAAGCCTGGTTGGTCAAATTGCCAAAATCAAAGGCGGTCGCGTCGTTGGAAGCGCCGGGAGCGACGATAAAGTTCAAACCCTGATCAATGATTTTGGTTTTGACCACGCCTTTAACTATCGCACGGACGATCCCCTAACAGAACTCAAAAAGGGCGCGCCAGACGGCATTGATGTTTACTTTGAAAACGTTGGCGGCCCACAATTAGAGGCTGCCTTAACCCATATGCGGCCCCATGGACGAATTCCGATCTGCGGCATGATTGCCCACTATAACGACCACGGTGAAGCAACGCCCGGTCCTCGAAATCTCACCGAAACCATCTACAAATTCATCACCCTCAAGGGCTTTGTTGTCTCGGCCTTTGAATCAAAACGGGCGGAATTTCAACAACAGATGGCAGGCTGGATCAAGTCTGGCGACGTTCGTTATGAAGAAACGATTTTTGAGGGTTTGGCGTCGGCTCCGGAGGCATTCATCGGACTCTTCTCGGGCGAAAATAAAGGCAAGATGCTGGTGCATATAGCCGATTAAGGCGCATGCATCGTGGTAGCACGGTTTGAGTCAGGCCCTTGGTTGGATTTAAACCGCGATTTTGGATGACGGTAAGTTTTGCAAGTGATCGGCCCATTCAATTTTATTCGGGATTTCAATTAAACCAACAGGTCATTCACAGGAGGCCCCCATGTCACGATCCGACAGGATGCAAGCCGCGGCACAACACTTCATTGATCAAAAACAGTTCGCAGGCATTGAATGGCAGGTGAACGTCGCAGGCCGGATCTTAACGCACGGGCACGCCGGGGCCGCCAATGCAGACCAGTCCTCGCCCATTCCAACCGATGCGCTGTACCGCATTTATTCCATGACCAAGCCGGTTGTCTCGGTTCTGGCACTCATGCTGATTGAAGCTGGCAGGCTTCGCCTGTACGACTTTCTGCCGAAATTTAATCGCGCCTTTGCCATGATGAAGGTCCTGAGCCCTGATGGGACTTTGGCGCCGGCGCAGCGCCCCATAACAATAGAGGACCTCTTAACCCATCGAGCGGGGTTTACTTATGAGTTCATTACCGGTTGTCATATTGCCCCAGGCTATGATGCCATTGCTTTGTCAGAAGATGGCGCTGTGTCGCTCGATGAGATGATGTCAAAACTGGCCGCGCAACCGCTGGCGTTTCAGCCTGGTAGCCAGTTTCGGTATAGCGTAGCAACCGATGTGCTCGCGCATGTGATTGAAAAAGCAACTGGGGAACGCTTGGATGATTTACTTCGAGAACACCTCTTCGAACCGCTTCAGATGCAGGATACCGGATTCTGTATCGCCCTTGACCAACAGGATCGCTTGATGCCGATGTTCGGCGTCAGCAACCTCCGAGACCTATCCCCTATGAACCCGCCGATGGAACAGACCCTCACGGCCATTGACGTCGATGGCATGTACCCTGCTGCGGATTCAAATTTTCGGCGCGGCGGTCACGGTTTGTTTTCAACCACCTCGGATTATCTAAAATTTGCGACCATGCTCTTGGACGGCAAGACAGTCTCAGGAGAGGTGCTTCTCTCCCGCACCATGCTCAAGATGATGCAAGCCAACCGAATTCCTGAGCACCAACTGCCGTTAAAAATTGGCTT
>JABGWC010000229.1 GCA_018645765.1 Gammaproteobacteria bacterium
ACCCGCTCAAAACGGTTCAAAATTTCTTCCCAAAGCACTCGAAGCTGCATCTCTGCTAAGCGATTACCCATACAGCGATGAATACCAAACCCAAAGCTCAGCTGTTGACGCGCTTTCGGTCGGTCGATCCAAAAGCGGTCGGCCTGATCAATCACGCTGCTGTCGCGATTTCCAGAGATATACCACATCAACACGCGATCCCCTTCTGGGATCAACTTATCGCCCAATTGCACGTCCTGGGTTGTCGTGCGCCGCATGTAGGCCAGTGGTGTTTGGAAGCGAATAATTTCGGGCACCATATTCGGAACCAGGCCTGGGTTGGCCATGAGCTTTTGGTATTCGTCTGGAAACTGATTCAAAAACCGAACGCCCCCTGAGATCGAATTACGCGTCGTGTCGTTGCCACCCACAATCAACAAAATCAAGTTACCAAGATATTCCATTGGCCCCATGTTTTTTGTGGACTCGCCGTGCGCAAGCATTGAGACCAAATCCCCAGCAGGCGGTTGATTGACCCGCTGATTCCAAAGCTCGGTGAAATATCCCAGACATTCGCCTAGCTCCTCACGACGTTGCTCCTCACTGTCGACAATGCCGGAGGTCTCATCTGCGGTTGCAACATCACTCCACCGGGTTAACTTCCGCCGGTCCTCAAACGGAAAATCGAACAGCGTCGCAAGCATTTGTGTCGTTAATTCGATCGACACCAAATCGACCCAGTTGAAAGTTTCTCCAACCGGTAAATCGTCTAAGATTTTCTGGACACGACCTCGAATGGTGCCTTCCATAACCGCAAGGTTTCTCGGCGCAACCGCACCATTAACCTCTCGACGTTGCCGATCATGCTTTGGCGGATCCATTGCGATAAACATCGGCAGTGGAAAATCTTCTTCTTGATCCGTAACCACGATCGAGCCTTCCGATGAGAAGCGCTCATGGTCCGTATCAACCGCCATAATGTCTTGGTACTTTGTGACATTCCAGACCGTGCCAATCTCTTCAACCTCTTGACGATAGATTGGGTCTTCTGCCCGCAAACGCTCAAACACTTTGACATGATAATCATCATGAAACAGATCCGGCAGCATCAGATCCAATTCATTCAACGCGGCCGTTTCAGGGTCAGGTCTTAACGGCGTTTTGAGGGCTTCGCTCATCACTTTTTTCCTTTTGGTCTTCTTCAGGAGTCTACACTTTCTGACCCAAAATCAACATCAGCGCTCGGCGGCATCGCTCGAGAAGTTTTAAAATCTGTTGTATGGTTGTAGTCAATATTTCAAAGCGAAACTGTGATGACTCAAAGCTACACCACCATCAAATTCACAATCATTGAAGATGTCGCAACGATCACCTTGTCACGACCAGAAGCCGCCAATGCGATGAACCCGGTCATGGCAAGAGAACTCAATCTCGCCGCGATTGAATGCGAAGAGCATCAAAGTCTGCGCGTTGTTTTGATTAACGCCGAAGGTAAACTTTTTTGCGCTGGCGGAGACATTAGCGAGTTTGCGGCAGCGGGCAAACAGGTTGGCGCGTTGATTCGAGAAATGGCAGGCGATTTACATCTGGCCATCAGCCGGCTCACGCGGCTAAAAGCACCCGTCATCGCAGCGATTCAAGGCACTGCGGCAGGCGCAGGGTTTAGCCTCGCCATCGCCGCAGATATTAGCATCGCGTCTGACGCAGCCAAGTTCACTATGGCCTATACCAATGGCGGACTGTCGCCGGATGGTAGCTCCACCTATTTTTTACCCAGGAGAATTGGGGATCGACGGGCTCGGGAGCTGATGCTGACAAATCGAATTCTAACCGCCCAAGAAGCGGCGGACTGGGGCGTCATCAACCAAGCGGTGCCCGCGGAGACCCTAGACCAGACGGTTCAACAACTCTTAAAAACATTTAAGCAGGGCCCGACCTTGGCCTTCGGTGCGGTGAAGTCGCTATTGAACGACAGCTTTAATAATGGTTTAGAAACCCAGATGGAACTTGAAACCCGCGCCATCGCTGATTGTGCGATGACCCAAGATGGGCAAGAGGGTCTGCATGCGTTCTTAGAAAAACGCCAAGCGAATTTTAATGGCCGCTGAGTTGATGGAAACAAGGAAAAGCGGTCTCTCATAAGAGGCCCCTAACGGCCCCATGCCCTTTAACGCTGCGACGAAAGACCGTCGTAATCAATTTCAATCAAATGCAGTCCCTTTGCTTTCGCTTTGGCACTCAGTTTTTCTGGCTGCGGCAGGGCAAGGGCGGCATCGATTGCTGCTGCATCAAGATTCTCCCGACCCACTTCAAACAAACTGCCAACGATGTAACGCACCATATATTTTAGGAACCCATTGCCTTTGATTTCAAAGCAATAGACGCCCTCGCCGAACCCAGCATCCGGTGTTTTGAATAGCTCAAGGCTCGCAACGGTCCGGATTGCCGATTTACCACTGACATCGCGCACCGAAAAGCTCGAAAAGTCATGCTCGCCTACGAACACATCACAAGCCGCTTTCATTCTTTGGATACGGTTTTCCCCGGCATCACCGGTCGCCGTCGCCGGTAATAACGGTACATGGGCGACGAGATCCCCAAGTAAGGGCGCGCACAGCGCATCGATGGTAAAATAGTAACGGTAGGTTTTACTGATCGCCTCGCGGTTGGGATTGAAGACAGGTGCACAGCGGGCACACGCTACCATTCGAATATCCCGCGGTAATAGCGAGTTCATGCCTCTTTGAAGTTTGTCTGGCGCAATCTGCAAAGGCGTCGTCAATTTCGCCACTTGGCCCAAGGCATGCACCCCCGCATCGGTTCGACTTGCGCCGGCAACCTGGCAGGTCCCATATTTACTGATTTTTCGAAGTGCTTTCAGGATCTCAAATTGGACGGTGGGTTTTTCACCCGCATCGCCAAGATACTGCCAGCCAAAGTAATCTCGGCCCTTGTAGGCAATGACGACTCGATAATGCTGCTCTGCCATTTTTTAGCCTAGTTTGAGCGCGCCTTGTGGCTTGTTTTAACTGTAATGGTGCTCGAGGTAACGAATAATATCCTGTGATTCATACAGCCATTGACTTGACCCATCATCCTGAAGCAACCGCAGACACGGCACTTGGTGACGCCCACCCTGCTGGATCAATTCACTCCGCCACTGTGCATCCCCTCGCGCATCGCGCAACTCGATGTTCAAACCCAGCCGCCGGATGATGCGCCGGGTTTTGACGCAGAAGGGGCATTGCGGAAATTGATACAGTTTTACCGAAGCCGTCATTTGATTAAGCTCGGCCTGACGGGCTGCCGAGTGAACCGGCGTCGATGGCCTTGTGATCCAGTCGAGCAAAATCACGATTTGACCGAGTGGCCAGCGCAGGATACGAAACAGAATCTTCATTGCGTTGATTTCCAGTAATGGGGATCCGGCCAGACCTGATTTTGGGCGCGGCAAGGACGCCATTATGCACTGAAAACGTAGCCGAACCCATGCCGAATGTCAGGGTTTTAAGCCATTTTTGCCGACCCTTAGCTACCGATCGCATCGATTAAGCCGGTTGCAGGATGACCCGGCTTTGAAGACAAATCGATGTCTGCGCATCCTTACCGACTAAGCGGCCTCATTCAGCGCCTGTCGATGTTTTGCAACCCCGCTGCTAGCCCGACATTGCAGAGACATAAGTTCCCAGATCAAAATAATCTCGCCAAAGCTTTATTTTTCCGTCTTCCATCAAAAAGACGCCGCAGCACGGCAAATCCACATCCCCATTCTGGGTCCGCGTGCGATCAATTCTCTCGCAGACCACAACCTCACCCTCCCCAATGAGCGTCAAAATTTCCCAATCCGTCTGCGTCCAAGTCTTGATAAATCCGGTAATAAATTGCTGAACCGCAGCTCGACCCGTCACAGGCTTGGCAGGGATATTGTGATAGCAACCGGCCTCGTGAAAATAAGACGCCAGTTCAACGGGGTCCAGCCGCTCCCACGCCTGTATAAAGGCTCTTACGATCGCGATGTTATCGTTCATTTGCATCTCCAAACTTCATCGTTACTTTAATGGCTCACCGCTGGGAAAGCGCTCAGCATCTTGCACTCATAATTATTTGCGGTTTTAAGCGCACCGATCGTCCGCCACAACGAAACTGCCGCTAACCTTCGTTCTCGGTCGCTGCCTGAAAAACCGGCGGCCGCTTCTGCATAAAAGCTTGAATTGCCTCTCGAGATTCATCGGTTGCTGAACATGCAATCAAGTGCTCGGCTTCCAGCGCCAAGCTCGACGCCAAGTCCTGCTCGAGCCCAGCCTGCAGATTCACTTTCATTAATGTTAAAGCCTGCACAGGACCATCAGCAATGCGCTGAGCAAACGCAAGACTATCAGCGCGAAAGGTTTCACTTGAGAACACTTCATTGAAAATGCCCAGTCTTTGACACGTTTCAGCATTCATTCGGTCCGCGTTATAAAACAGCGATTTTGCGTGACCGAGGCCAACCAATCGCGTCAGAAACCAACTCGCGCCGTAGTCGCCCGACAACCCGATATTTCGAAAGGCTGTGGTGATAAAGGCGCCACTGGCAGCGACCCTTAAATCGCACGCCAGCGCAATGGATAGCCCCGCCCCTGCCGCGGCGCCGGGTAACGCTGCAATCGTGATCTTTTTCAAATGATACAGGCGGTGGGTGAGGGTCATTTGCTTTTCCGTTAACGCCGCAACTCGGTCACTTTCAGCCGCTTTCGCCGCGCCACCCATCTGCGAGACATCCCCCCCGGCGCAAAACGCATTGCCAGCGCCAGTCAGCAGAATACAGCGAACCCGATCATCCGCCTCCAGGACCAGTAGGAGTGCCCGCAGTGCGGGCGTCAAGATATCGCCCAAGGCATTTTTCTTTTCGGGTTTGTTGAGTGTGACGACCGCAACGCCCGAGACGAGGGCGCAGAGCACCTCTGTTGTACCCGTTGCGATGTCTGTCCCGCCCTTGATCAAAGCCTCAGCATTTTGCGTCATGGATGGTTCCATAGCATCTCTCCAATGATTTCTTATCCCACATCGATTAATTGTATCTTTTGAGCTTGGCCGCCGGAGCAACGCATTGCAGGGACTTAAAAACCCTAGCATACTCGCGTTAGCCCAGCGAGACGTTAAATCGCTTCTGCTGACCTCAGCACTGATTGGACACGGATATGGACCTAGAATTTCATTTTGATTTTGGCAGCCCAAACGCCTACCTTAGCCACCTTGTGATTCCAGAAATTGAGGTCCGCCTTGGGCAAAAAATAACCTATCAGCCGGTGCTGCTCGGCGGCGTTTTCAAAGCAACTAACAACGTGTCGCCTGGAGAATCCATGCGAGGCATTCTCAATAAACCCGACTATGCGCAACGCGAAACACAGCGATTCTTAAAAGCACACGATATCACCAGCTTTCAACAGAACCCCCACTTTCCAGTTAATACGCTGATGCTAATGCGCGGCGCTGTTTTTGCTCAGTGCACGGATTACTTCGAGCGGTATCTCAATGAGGTTTACCACCATATGTGGAGCGCGCCCAAAAAGCTGGATGACCCTGACACGTTTCACGCGGCCCTGATCGAGAGCGGCCTGCCCGCTGATGAAATCTTCACTGGGATCCAGCAGCCCGAAATCAAAGCGCGCTTGATCAGCAACACAGAAGCCTCGGTGGCTCGAGGTAATTTCGGTTCACCCAGTTTTTTTGCCGGCGATGAGATGTTTTTCGGCAAAGACAAACTTGAGGCCTTCGAGGCCTACATCGCGGCTCAAGCTTAAGCGGCTAGAAACGCGCTCATTGTTCGGTCTCGACTGAGGGTATCGATAAAGCGGCCTGCATGATAACCCCTGACCACCCCATGCTATTTTGGGGGCGCCGGTGCTCGACGGACTCCGGGTTGGCCGCCTGGAACCGAGCATCAACGCGCGAAATTCAGACATTTTGTTTAGATATCAAAGTAGTTTCGCAACGTTGACAGACCCAAGCCCCTTGCGCTGAGCGTGCTGGGTTTCTCAGATCAAAGCGCAAAAATAAGATTTAATCCTGCCGAATCCTCAGCTACCGTGACACCCAAGATCTCTCATGCTACCGTTGCCAGACCGCTCAAGAGAACTATCCTTTGTCTTCAAACCATATCGAACCGGCTGACGAATCAACACCCGATGACTTGTACACTTCCGATTACGAGGTGGGACAAGACAACCTCCAAGGCCTCGGACTGGATATCCACAATCCAGTTTTCCTTATCAGCAGCGTAACCATCGCTTTGTTTGTGTTAATCACCTTATTAATGCCGGAACAAGCCGCAGAACATTTCAGCGCGCTCCGTTTTTATCTGAGCAAGGAACTTGATTGGTTTTTCATGTACAGCATGAACGGCTTCTTAATATTTTGCGTCGCGCTTGCGCTATCGCCTCTCGGCCGAATCAGGATCGGCGGTCAAACAGCGGTTGCGAAGTACCATCTGCTCAGCTGGGTGTCGATGCTGTTCGCCGCAGGCATTGGTATTGGCATCATGTTTTATGGCGTTTTAGAGCCCATGAATCACGCCATGACACCGCCACTGGGTTTGACAGATTTGGATGCGCAGGCCTCTCGTGATCTCGCTATGGCCGCGACCATTTACCATTGGGCCTTCCACCCTTGGGCCGTCTATGCTGTTGTCGGTTTATCCTTATCTTTCTTTTGTTATAACAAGGGGTTACCTCTTTTAATTCGGTCAGCGTTATATCCGCTGTTTGGGGAACGCATTTGGGGCTGGCCGGGCCATATCGTCGACATTCTGGCGATCTTTGCGACCCTCTTTGGCCTTGCAACCTCTTTGGGTTACGGGGCCGAACAAGCCGCCGGCGGCCTGAACTACTTATTCGAGCTCCCAACGGGTGACTACACTAACATCTTGATCGTTGCCGTTATCACCGCCCTGGCACTGATTTCGGTCGTACGGGGACTCGATGGCGGTATTAAACGGTTAAGCGAGCTCAATATGATCTTGGCGGTTTTGCTCGGCAGCTTTGTGCTGACCATGACCCCCATTCTTGAAACCCTTGGCTTCTTTGTTCGTTACTCCATGAGTTATATCGAATACCTGCCAACGCTCAGCAGCTGGTCAGGCCGGGACGATTTCTACTACATGCATGATTGGACGACTTTTTATTGGTCCTGGTGGATCGCTTTTTCACCCTTCGTCGGCATGTTTATCGCGCGTATTTCCTCTGGCAGAACCGTCCGGGAATTTGTTTTTGGCGCCCTGCTCGCACCGTCACTGATCTTTATGCTTTGGATGACCATATTTGGCCACACCGCCATCGTTCAGTATTTTGATGAAAATGTGTTAACGGTTGCGGAAAGCGTCCGCAATTTTCAGCCTGAGCTGACCCTATTCATATTCCTTGAGCAATTCCCTTATGCTCTTGTGACCTCGATACTGGGACTCTTTCTGGTGATTATTTTCTTTGTCACCTCGATGGACTCGGGATCACTCGTGGTCGATACCATGGCTGCGGGTGGCAAAATCAAGACCCCGTTGTTTCAAAGAGTCTTTTGGTGCGTCGCCCTAGGTATGATCGGCATAGCACTACTGCTCGGCGGGGGCTTGTCATCGGTCCAAGCCTTATCGCTGGCCAGCGCTTTTCCTTTCACAATGATTATTATGTTGATGGTCGTTAGCTTGCTCCTCGGATTGACGCGAGAACTTCGACTGATTCGAGCGTCTGAGGACAACGCTGCCTTAGACGGGCCCAACCCGTCAGCGCACTCTTAACTGAGTTCTTGTTATTTCGGGTGCAGTCTGCCGCCAGGGTCGCCCACGATTAACCGGGTGTTTCATCTGCTTTGGACACCCATCGATGAGCATTGATCCATCACCACCGGCCTTTTGATTGCTCAGGATTCCGTGTCGGCGCTATCAGCGCCCTGGTCGCAGGCAAGCAAACTAACGGTCGTCTGCTTGCGCGGCTCATCAAGAATGCCTCCTGATTCATGCCCCTCACAAATCATTGACTTTGCTACAGGCTCAGGCCGGATGTCGACCGAAACCCAAATTCAAAGAGCAGCCGCTATAGGCGGTGCATGATGAACCGAGCACTGAGAATGTACCGCATAATATCATTCGTGTACGAATGATATTTATTTATAATAAGTTCAATAAATTCATATACTTATACTATAAAGACTTGTTCAAACCACCCTAAAGTGCATTGCGCTCTAATTTGGACTATACTTTCGCCTTCCTAAATAAGAGATCTCAGTATGTTTCAAAAGAAAAAGCTGAATATTGCCATTCTTGCTGCCCTCGCTGCGACCAGCCAGCAGGCCAGCTCAGAAATCGAAGAAATTGTGGTAACCGCCACCAAAAGAGCCGTTCCCCTTCAGGACGCGCCCGTCGCGATTCAAGCGATTGGTTCCCGAGAGCTTGAAAACCAAAACATCCAAGAGTTCTCGGACTATGTGAAGTACCTACCCAATGTTAACGCGGGTGGACGTGGGCCAGGCCAAAACGAAATCTATATCCGGGGTGCAGCGGTCGACGCCATCAACATAACCGTTGCCGAATCGCAAGGTTCCGCGCCTAACGTTGCGCTGTACTTAGATGAGCAACCGGTCACTGCAGGGGGACGAAATCTCGATGTCTATATCAGTGATATGGAACGCATTGAGGTTCTTCCCGGACCACAGGGCACTTTATATGGTGCAAGCTCAATGGCAGGAACGGTTCGTCTCATTACCAACAAGCCTGTCATAGACGAGTTTGACGCCAGCTTTAACGGCAGTTGGTCATCAACCGCCGAAGGCGAAGACAGCAACTCAGCGGAGATCATGCTGAACTTCCCGATCATTGCCGGCAAGCTTGCCGCACGCGTTGCGCTCTATAACGATCGTCAAGGCGGCTATATCGATAACGTGGCAGGTACTTTCCAAGCAGACAATGCCATTAACCC
>JABGWC010000099.1 GCA_018645765.1 Gammaproteobacteria bacterium
AGCACGCAGTTTGCTGACGAAAGTAAGGTCATGGATTATTCGGGGATTGCAACGGCCGTATTCTGTCAGCCCAACATTGCAACGGTGGGGTTGACCGAAGCCGAAGCGCGTGAGCAATTCGGCTCGATTGCTGTTTTTCAATCAGAGTTCCGGCCGCTGAAACACACCTTAACCGGTAGTGATGAGCGGAGCCTGATGAAAATGATTGTTGAAGTTGCAACGGATCGAGTGATCGGGATCCACATGGTGGGCGCCGAAGCCGGCGAGATTATCCAAGGACTTGCGGTAGCGATGAAGGCCGGTGCGACCAAAGCGGTGTTCGATCAAACCGTCGGGATTCATCCGACGGCAGCAGAAGAATTCGTCACGATGCGATCTCCCGTGGCATGACGCCGGCGGCTGCAGGGGTTGATGGCTGCAAGGGTGGCTGGGTCGTTGTCCAGCAGCAGGCGGGTGTGGTTACGGCAACGGTCGTTGAAACGTTTGATGCGGTGGTGCGATCAGCACCAAGCGGGCCGTTGTTTGTGGACATGCCGATTGGCCTTCCGGAGGCGGACAATCGGCAAGTCGAACGTCTGGCGCGACAGCGTCTGCCTGGCAGAGCCGGCAGTGTCTTTAATGTGCCGGCGCGCTCTGCGGTCTATGCAGAAAGCTTTCAAGCCGCCTGTGATTGTAATGCCCGAGTCCAAGGCAAGAAGATTTCGCTACAGTCTTGGTATATCTGTCCAAAAATTAAAGAAGTTGATCAATGTTTGCAGGCGCAGCCGCGTCTTCGCCCCCGCGTCCTAGAAGCGCATCCTGAGTTGTTGTTTGCGACCTTTGAAGGCGCGCCAATGCGATATTCCAAAAAACAAGCGCTGGGGCAAGCCGAGCGAATTGCGCTGCTCGAACGTCAAGGTTTGAAGCCCAGCAAAGTGCTGGCCGAGTTGTACCAGCATACCCGCAAAGCGCAGGTTCAAGTCGATGACGTGCTGGATGCCATGGTTTTGTACCTGCTCGGCTTGTCGAGCCCCGAGCCGCTCATGTCAGAATCAGTCGTCGATGCGTTTGGACTGGCCGTGAATTATCAAATGCCAACCACGAGCCTGGGTGCGCCTGGCCGGTCTGATTAGGCGTCTGCATCAGCAGGCTGCGCGATACACGAACGCGGCATATCCTCCTCGCGGGATATTTGCTACCTTAGGCGCACCCGGAAAATCTATAAGAGAATCTCGATATGGCCGATTTGGAACAAATACTGACCTTCTTCGATGGGCTCCTGCAATCGGCGTGGTACTTTCCCTATCTGCTATTGGGCACGGGCATTTTCTTTACAATTTATCTGAAAGCGCCCCAGATTTTCTACTTTCGGCATGCTTGGCGTGTGTTGCGCGGGCAGTATGACAAGCCAGGTGCGACGGGCGACGCCTCGCACTTCCAAGCGCTGACAACGGCGATTTCTGGCACGGTCGGGACCGGCAATATTGGTGGTGTTGCGTTTGCAATCTTTTTAGGCGGTCCGGCGGCCCTGTTTTGGATGTGGATGACCGCGTTCTTTGGCATGACTACGAAGTTTGTCGAAGTCACGCTCAGCCATAAATATCGGGACGTGGACGATGAAGGCTACATTGTCGGTGGCCCTATGTTTGTCATGGAGAAAGGCCTCAATCTGAAATGGTTGGGGGTGATATTCGCCATAGCGACGGTCGTTAGCAGCTTTGGTTCTGGCAATATGCCCCAAAGCAATAATATCGCGGTCGGCCTGCAGGGCACCTTTGGCATTCCTGAGTGGATGACGGGCGGCGTGTTGGCCCTGTTGTTAGCGGTGGTTATTTTAGGCGGCGTTAAACGGATTATTAAGGTGGCTGAAAAGATTGTGCCGACGATGGCCATTCTGTATTTCGTAACGGGCCTCGCGGTGGTCTTTGCCAACATCGAAAATGTTTGGCCATCTTTGATGAATGTGGTGAGTGACGCCTTTACCGGATCGGCGGCTGTTGGCGGCTTCCTCGGCGCAACCTTTGCTTATGCCTTTAATAAAGGCGTCGGGCGCGGGTTGTATTCTAATGAGGCAGGGCAAGGCAGCGCCCCCATCGCGCATGCCGCGGCACGAACAGACCAGCCTGTATCAGAAGGCATGGTCTCAATTTTAGAGCCTTTCATTGACACCATTATTATTTGCACGCTGACGGGGCTGGTCATTCTGTCCTCTGGGGTTTGGCTAGAAAAGCACGAGAATCAATTTCAACAGTTCGACACGAATGTTGTGACCGGGGTTTGGACGGATACTGCCGAGCAGGATCGGGCCGCGCTCTTTGATTACCTCAATGGTCGAGACAGTAAAATCGAACCCTTTAATGGGACCATAGAAGTGGTCGAAGGGGTGCTCCAGCCTGGACCGTTCACCTTGCTCCACAATCGTTCTGTTGCCGAAGGGGTTTTGATTGGATCCGTTGATCGGCGGTTTACCGGCACCCTGACGGTTAATCGGGGCAACATTGAGAATGATGTTGTGTTGACCGGAAAATCCCTCATTCATTCTGCCGCGCTGACTTCTGAGGCTTTCACACGCAGCGCGTTTGGTGATTATGGTCGCTATGTTGTTGCCTTGGTGCTGCTATTGTTCGCGTTTTCGACCGCGGTGGCCTGGAGCTATTATGGTGATCGGGCGGTGGTCTATTTGGTGGGTACGGCGTGGCTTACGCCTTACAGGCTGACCTATGTGCTCGGCTTTTTCTTTGCCGCCATCGCTGACACGTCTCTGATCTGGTTAATTGCCGCGATTACGGTGGCGTTCATGACCATTCCGAATCTGATTGCAATCTTGCTGTTGCGAAAAGAGATGAAGCAAGCCATCGCGGATTATTGGCAAGATTTTGAGTCTAGGCGCTAAAGCAATGAATCAAGTTAAATCAAACCTTGTGGGGTTTGCTCGGATTCGGAGCCATCGAATAGAAACCCTCGACGTCGAGGTCATTGAATACGAGCACCGTAGAACAGGTGCGAAACATTTTCATCTGGCGAGTGATCATGAGGAGCGAGTGTTCATGGTGGCGCTACGCACGGTGCCAGAAGACTCAAGCGGCGTAGCACACATTCTTGAGCACACAGCGCTGTGCGGCAGCGCTCGATTCCCGGTTCGTGACCCGTTTTTCTCTATGCTGCGCCGATCACTAAACACCTTTATGAATGCGTTTACAGCCAGTGATTACACGGCCTATCCGTTTGCGAGTGTTAACCGAAAAGATTTCTACAATCTTTTGGACGTGTATCTTGATGCGGTCTTTTTTGCGCGTTTAGATCCATTGGATTTTGCCCAAGAAGGTCACCGGGTTGAATTCTCCGAGCAGGACAACCCAGACTCTCCGCTGGTCTATAAAGGGGTGGTCTTGAATGAAATGAAGGGGGATATGAGCTCCTCGAGGGCCGTGCTCTGGGAAGCGTTGAATCAAAAATTGTTTCCAACCGCGACCTATCATCATAACTCGGGTGGCGACCCGGCAGAGATTCCTGGGTTGACGTACGAGGCGTTCAAAGACTTCTACGAAACCCATTATCACCCCAGCAATGCCGTGTTTATGACCTTTGGCGCCATTGATGTCGTTGAACTACAGGATGTGCTGGAAGATCGGGCCTTAGGCCACTTTGAACGTTCAGTTGATCACATCGAAGTGGGTCTGGAGCATAGATTGTCGGCCCCTGTGCGGCACGAGGCTCGCTATGCTGCGAGTGAGGCGGGTGATGAGGCGCCGAAGTCACAGCTGGTGATGGCTTGGCTGCTCGGCGAATCGACCGACCTTGCTGGACTGCTGCAAGCGAATTTGCTGTCGGATGCGTTATTGGATCATAGCGGCTCGCCTTTGCGGCGCGCACTAGAGGCCTTTCCGATGGCAGAGTCGGTCTCGCCTTTAACGGGTCTTGAGGAAAGCCATCGTGAAATGAGTTTCCTTTGCGGGATCGAAGGGGTATCCGGCGATGCGGCGGAAGCCTTCGAGGCGGCGGTGCTTCAGGTCATTACAGAAGTCGCGGAGCATGGTATCCCCCTTGCGCAATTGCAGGCCGTTTTACATCAAATCGAGTTGTCGCAGCGTGAGGTGGGTGGTGACGGCATGCCTTATGGTTTGCAGCTGATCTTCTCCTGTCTGTCTGCCGCCATTCATCGGGGTGACCCGGTCGAATTGTTGGATCTTGATGCGGCCATTGAGACGCTTCGAAAAGATATCCAAGATCCCGAGTTTATTAAAGGTTTGGCTCGGACGTTATTGCTCGAAAATCAGCACCGAGTGACCTTGACCCTGCAGCCGGATGTTAATCTCGCGCAGGAAAAAGCCGAAGCAGAGCGGGCGCGGTTGCAGACCACCGTCGAGGCCATGAGTGACACTGAACGCCGTTACGTGATGGATCAAACCGCTGCTTTGACGCGAAGGCAAACTGAAGTTGAAGATTTGGAGATTTTGCCCAAGGTAACCTTGAAGGATGTGCCGAAGGATCATCCTTACCCGGAACCCATTGTGACTGGGCCCGTTACGGCCTACGGCGCTGGCTGTAATGGCATTGTGTACCATCAGTTGATTCGCGAGCTGCCGGTGTTGAATGAAGCGGACTGGCGATTGCTGCCGGTACTGAATCAGATCGCGGGTGAGTTGGGCTTTGGGCGTCAGGACTATCTTGACGTACAAAATTTGCAACAGTCCTTGACTGGAGGGATTAGCGCGTTTGCCAGTGTGAGAGCAAGTCTTGCCAATACGGATCAAGCGGGCGCCTTCTTTGTGTTGAGTAGCCGATCGCTTGCTCGGAACGCCAGCAAGATGATGGCGTTACTGAATGAAACTGCACAGGGCTTGCGGTTTGATGAAACAGGGCGCATTGCAGAGCTCGTGCGGCAATCCAATACTAGAAAGCAAATGGGCGTGATCAATCAGGGTCACAGTCTGGCGATGCTCGCAGCGTCTGCTGCATTTTCAAAGATTTCAGCGTTGAACCATCAGTTATCAGGATTGGGCTCCTTAGCGTATTTCAAGGCCCTGGTTGCAAAGATCGCGGACGGCAATGTAGCCAGCCTTGCGGCCGATCTGGCGGAATTATATGCCCGGTTTCAGCAGGCGCCTCAGAGCGCAATGGTGATCGCCGACGAAGCCCAATTGCCGGAATTGGTAAATGCTTTGTTACAGAGGGGCACCTTGACCCAGCCGGGTCCAGCACAGCAATTGATCCTGGCTGAACAAACGGCGCTCGAAACAGCTTATGTGACCGAAACAGAAGTCAATTTTTGTGCCGCAGCG
>JABGWC010000277.1 GCA_018645765.1 Gammaproteobacteria bacterium
GGGCCTTGCGCCGAGCTTTGCGGCGGCCGAATCCGGCAAGGTCATTTTATTAGCGAACAAAGAGGCCTTGGTAATGGCCGGTGCAATATTTATGGACGCCGTGGCGCGATCGAATGCCACCCTGTTGCCCGTGGATAGCGAGCACAATGCGATTTTCCAGTGCCTCGGTCAATCATCTCATGTTGGCAAGGGGGTTCAGAGAATTCTGCTTACCGGATCTGGAGGACCCTTTCTGGATACACCGCTTGCAGCCCTCGATCACGTAACACCGGATGATGCCTGCCGACATCCGAATTGGGATATGGGTCGTAAGATTTCTGTGGATTCGGCCACGATGATGAACAAGGGGCTAGAGTTGATCGAAGCCTGTTGGTTATTCGATGTGCCGCCTGAGAAAATCGAGTTCGTGATACACCCCCAGAGCATTGTGCATTCTATGGTTGAGTTTGTTGACGGATCCGTGGTTGCACAATTGGGTCAGCCTGACATGAGGACGCCCATTGCGCATGTCTTAGCGTTTCCGGAACGTACGGATGCAGGGGTTGCTGCGTTGGATTTTAGTAAGCTTACGGCGCTGGCGTTTCGAGCCCCAGAGCTGAGTCGATTCCCTGTTTTAAGCATGGCGCGTAGGGTGGCGAGTGGGCCAAAAAGCCTTGCGATTATCTTCAATGCCGCCAATGAGGTGGCCGTTGAGGCCTTTTTGGCAGAACGGTTGTCGTTTTTAAATATCAGCGCCGTGATCAAGGCGGCGCTGGACGCGGCAGAGACCCAGGAACTCCACAGCCTCGATGATGTCCTAGCTTGTGACGCAACAGCAAGGACGCTGACCCGGCGTATTCTGAGCAGCTTATGATTGAATTTTTACAAAGCGTGCTGGCACTTATTGTCACAATTTCGATTTTGGTCACGGTGCATGAATTCGGACATTTTTATGTCGCTAAAAAATGTGGCGTGCATGTTGAGCGGTTCAGCGTTGGCTTTGGCAAGGTTCTAGTTCGCCTGCAAGGCAAGCCGCCCAAAGTTGATAATGCTTGTGCGACGCAGGGCGCGCACACCGTCAGTAATGAACCGCTTGCTGGCACCGAGTACTGCATCGCGATGATCCCCTTAGGCGG
This sequence comes from Gammaproteobacteria bacterium, assembly GCA_018645765.1. GTDB lineage: Bacteria > Pseudomonadota > Gammaproteobacteria > Pseudomonadales > Azotimanducaceae > UBA9926. Next base: position 1,116 of record JABGWC010000277.1, read on the forward strand.
CTATGTCAAAATGCTGGATGAACGGGACACGTTTGTGGCGGATGATCTGCTGGATTTTGCTTTTAACCGAAAACCCTTGTGGCAACGAACATTAATTGTTGCCGCAGGGCCCTTGGCAAATTTTATACTGGCATTTTTTGTCTACTGGATCTTGTTTGTTGCGGGGGTCTCGGGTGTCGCGCCAATCTTGGGCGAGCCGGCGCCGGGCAGTGCGGCAGAGCGGGCTGGCCTGAAGGCAGGGATTGAAATTCTAAGTGTTGACGATAAAGCAACGGGAACCTGGTCTGAGGTCAACCTTGCGTTATTTGATCGTTTGGGTGATTCCGGTGCAATCAAGATGATCGTTCGGACTGAGGCTGGGCTGGACAACGTGCAAACGCTATCGCTTCCGATTGCTCGGTTTTTAGCGGGTGAAGACGAGCCGCGACCGGCAACTGCTCTAGGGCTGGGGCTGATGCAACCTCTCTTTGCGCCGATTTTGGGTGAGGTTTCAGCTGGGAGCCCCGCGGAAACGGGCGGGTTGAAAGCCGGTGATCAGGTGATTCTGGCTGATGGTATTGCCTTGGATGCGTGGTCGGATTTTGTTGCCTTGGTGCAGGCGCGTGCCGGGCAGCGCATTTCATTGCGGGTTAAACGCGGGCAGAGCGACCTGTACCTTGAGGTCACGCCAGAGGCGGTTGCCACTTCTGAGGGTACAATTGGTCGGATCGGCGTAGCCCTCGGGCCTCAGCAATGGCCTTCGTCAATGCAGCGACTGACTCGAGCGCCGTTTTATACTGCTTGGTTACCGGCCCTTGATAAGACCTATGAGATGACCCGATTTACCTTTGAAAGCATTGGCAAAATGATCCAGGGTTTGGTTTCAACGCGCAACCTTTCCGGGCCGATCACCATCGCGAAAATTGCGAATCAAACGGCGGGCAATGGGCTAGAGAGTTTTCTTGGGTTTATTGCGCTAGTGAGCATTAGTCTGGGGGTGCTGAATTTATTACCCATTCCAATGCTCGATGGTGGCCATCTCTTGTACTTTCTTATTGAAGGTGTCACCGGTAAGCCGGTTTCTGAGCAGATACAAACTTGGGGATTGCAAATTGGCATGGTCTTTCTTGTAGGAATCATGATGCTAGCCTTCTATAATGATTTACTCAGATTATGATTGGGCTACTGTGAAGATTGTTGCGTGTAAAACTCTTGTTCGATTGGGGCTGTCCGCCCTACTGCTGTGTGGTGTAATCCAGGCACAGGCCTTTGTGATCTCTGATGTCCGGGTGGAAGGGTTGCAGCGTATCGGTGCTGGCGCCGTGTTTGGCGCAATCCCCTTTAATGTGGGCGATGAGGTGGATGACGACGGGCTCCGGCAGATCATTCGCGCGTTGTTCCGGACCGAAAATTTCGATGATGTCAAAGTCGGCCGCGATGGCAATGTACTGCTGATTATTGTGAGCGAGCGCCCAACGATCGAAGCGATCGAAATCGATGGCAATAAGGCCATTAAAAGTGAGGCCTTGCTTGAAGGCTTAAGCGGTGCGGGCTTGTCCGAAGGCGAAATTTTTAAAAAAGTTACGCTGGATCAAATGGGCGCAGAGCTTGAAAGGCAATATGTGATCCAGGGTCGGTATGATGCCAAAATTGCAACCGAAGTCGAAAATCTACCGCGTAATCGAGTGGGAATTAAAATTGAAGTCGATGAGGGCAGTGTGTCTGGTATTCGGCACATCAATATCGTCGGCAATCGGGTTTTCGATGATGCAACTCTAAGAGAACTGTTTGAACTGCAGCTCCCGAGTTTGCTGTCATTTTATACGAAAGATGCCCAGTATTCCCGTGAAAAGCTCAAAGGCGATTTAGAGAACCTTGAATCTTACTACTTGGATCGAGGGTATTTGAATTTCGTGGTTGAGTCGAC
>JABGWC010000280.1 GCA_018645765.1 Gammaproteobacteria bacterium
AGTGGCCGTAGCCGATTCTCGGCGAGTTAAATCCTGCCTTCTCGACCCATTTTTCTTTAGATCATCATCCCAGCTGGACTCTCTTCAGTGGCGACTCTTTTGCGAAACTGCCCTCGCGCCACGAGGACGTCTGACATCGTTTCCTACCTGCAGCCTCTGTCGAAGTGCCGCTTCACAACAAGCTGCTTTTAACAGACTAAGACCTCAAGCCGTCTTGTCCTATCTAGGGCGGTTGACGGTACTCATTGATAAATCCACACTATGAATCACCCTATTTCAACACTGCTGAGTGCGCTTAATATGATGATTTTACCGTATTCTCTGACAACCGCCGATCGGGTTGAGATTCATGAACTGCCTGGTCGATATGGAGATGCGATCGATGATCGCGATTGGACGAGACTCGACACGGTTTTCACTCAGGACGCCGTGTTTGATCTAACTGGCGTCGGCTCACGCATTTGCAATGGGCTCGACGACATCAAGGCCTTTATGGAATTGGAAGCCGCTCACCCCCGTACGCACATGATGACCAATATTTACGCCGAATCGGATGAACATGCTGTCGAGCTGCGTTTTCGAATTGTCGCCTTAATTGGCAAGGGATTAACATCAACTGGCAGCTATTACGACAAACTGGTTAAAACAGAGAATGGGTGGCGCACTTATCACCGATATGTTTCGAGCCGACGTCGTGATAAGCGTGAGGCAGAAGTTGATCGCTTGGGTATAGCGCTTTAAAACCTGAGGTGGCGGCCATGAATGCGGGCTAATCGGTTTTAGCTGAAAGCTGGTCTGGGCAAGACACAGGAACCGCCTCTGCACGCGCGAAGAAAAGAATGCACCAAACAGTTTGGGGGATGATTTTTGGTGGTATGACTGCGCTAAAGGGTTGTTTTTCCCCGCTATGCAGGTTTTTAAAACGATTGTTCAAATCCTGCCGGTCCAACCAGTTTTCCCCTACAAGAGGTTTTGTGGTCGTAGCTGATGTTCGGCGCGTTACATTCCGCCGCACGCATAAAAAGGAGCGGCTTGTGTCATTGCACGGCCGCTTTTTTAAAAAAAAGCACTATTGACTGTTTCTGACGAAAAGTGCACATTACATTTAACTAAAAAGGGGGCTTTATGAGTTACTTGCGAAAAATGAGGGGATTGAACGCTCGCGCAATCGGTCGCGTAAGTGTAGTCGGTATTGTATCGGCGAGCTTTGCGCTGTTGAGCGGTGCGCCAGTGTATGCCAGTGAGCGATCGTTGGTGCTCGAAGAGGTCATCGTGACGGCGCGAAAGAAAGATGAGTCGATCCAGGACGTCCCGGGAGCGGTAACGGCGATCACCGGGCAACTTAAAGAAGGCAGCGTACGTCGTTTGGAAGACATCCAAGCTTTCGCACCGAACCTGTTCATTAACCGCACCCCGGGTATTGCCAGTGGTGCTGCGATTACAATTAGAGGTGTGGCGTCACTTGAAAGTGATAAGAGCTTTGAGCCGTCGATTGGTGTGGTGATGGACGGTATGTTCCTAGGCACCTCTAGCGGCGTTCTTCTGGATAACTTTGATATTGAACGCATCGAAGTACTCCGTGGTCCCCAGGGCACGCTGTTCGGAAAGAACACGACTGGCGGGATCTTAAACGTGATTCGAACGCCAGTTTCTTTGAATGATACGAGCGTTGACCTGAGTGCGACGGCTGGCAGTTATGGACGTCAAGATATAAAGGCGGTCGTACAGGTGCCGATTGTCCAAGATACCTTAGGGTTAAAATTGTTTGCCGCAAATGTCCAGCATGATGGGCACGTCTACAACACCACCCTTAAAAGGGATGCCGGTGGCGATGACAAGGCCAACTATGGTTTCGCGGCACTCTGGGAGCCGAGTGACAGCTTCAATATGAAGCTGCATTACGAAATAATGAAGGATAAGAGCGAACAGGGCGTTTACACCAACAGAAATGTTGTTGGCGAGCTTGCTTGTACCATCACTGCAATCGGTTTTGATCCTGACAACGGCTGTGAGAAAGATGCCAAT
>JABGWC010000161.1 GCA_018645765.1 Gammaproteobacteria bacterium
GTCGGTGATTGCGGCCCCGGTCGATGACGCGGCCACAGACCGTGTCAAAACCATCAGCCGAGTTTGGAACTTCCAATTACCCACCACCTTTAAAAAGACCGAGTTACCCCTTCCAAAGAATCACCAGCTACCGGTTGTACGCGTTCAACTCGGCGCCATGAAGACCAAAGATGCGGCCATTGATCTTTGGTCCCTAATTCAAGATGAACTTCCTGACTTAACCCTTAATCTGCCCTTCACGGTGAGCCATTACGCGGAGCCGGATCAACAATCGATTTTTCGGTTGCGCGTTGGCGAATTCCAATCCACAGATGATGGTCAATTTTTTTGCCGGCAAGTCAAAAAGGTCAGTCGACGACCTTGTTGGGTGATAAACGATCCTTCACAATAAGCAACCAACATTACCGAACCCTTCGACATCCCGTTTAAAAGGAGCGTCCCATCGATATTTCGTTTAGCCCGGAAGATCTAGCCTTCCAAAAAAAAGTAAGAGCCTTTATTGATCAACATGTGCCGCAAGGCATGGCGATGTGGACCCAACGCGGCGATTGGTTCAAGGCCTTGGCAGATCAAGGCGGTTGGGATGTCCCGAAGTGGCCCACGGACTTTGGCGGCCCCAATTTTACACCGACCCAACGTTATATATTCGACTTAGAAATGGGCAAGCAACCGACACCACCGCAACTGCCTTTTGGTGTCGGCATGCTCGCACCGATTCTGATGAACTATGGCAGCAAGGCCCAGCAGGACCAGTTTTTGCCAGGCATCCGGGATGGTAGCGTCAATTGGTGTCAGGGCTATTCTGAGCCCGGGGCTGGGTCGGATCTCGCAAACCTTAAGACCAAAGCAGAACTGAGTGACGACGGCAGTCATTATTTGGTAAACGGCCAGAAAATTTGGACCACGCTTGCCCAAATCGCGCATTGGATATTTTGCCTGACCCGCACCAGCGGTGACGGCGCCAAGCAAGAGGGCATCACCTTTCTATTGATTCCCATGGATGACCCAGGGGTTGAAGTTCGGCCGATTATCACTTTGGGCGGCAGTCACTCGGTCAACGAAGTGTATTTTACCGACGTCAAAGTCCCAGTCGAAAATCGAGTCGGCGAGGAGGGCAAAGGCTGGACCTATGCCAAGGGCCTGTTGGCACATGAACGCTCAGGGCTCGCGGGCATTCAAAACTCCGTGATGGGCCTTGAAAAGGCGAAGCGAAACGCTCAAAAAATCCGTATTGGCGCTGGCACCTTGCTAGACCTCTCCAGCTTTAAAAATAAAGTCGGTGTTTTAGAAGCAGAACTGCTGGCGCTGGAGTTTACCGAGATGCGGACCCTTGCCCGGGTTGCCGCGGGCGGCGACCCAGGACCTGAGTCCGCCATCTTGAAACTCAAAGGCACAGAAATTCAGCAACGCATCACCGAGTTAAACCTGGAAGCAGCGGGCGTCTTTGCAGCGCCCTGGGGCGCTGAGGCCTTCGGACCCGAATTTGCCCATGGCGCCACCCAATCTTATCTTGGCGGCCGCGCCACCACGATCTACGGCGGTGCCAGCGAAGTCCAAAAAGACGTCATTGCAAAAAATGTATTTGGATTGAGTTAAGGATTAATCATGGATCTTGCCTACACCACCGAACAAGACATGCTCGCTGAGAGCATCCAACGCTTTATTGCCACCGAGTACGATCTATCGAATCGTAAAAACCTGGTTGCCTCAGACTTGGGCTACAGTGCGCAACACTGGCAAACATTTGCTGAGTTAGGCTGGCTTGGAATGTCCATCCCCGAGGCCTATGGCGGGCTCGGGGGTGATTTGGTCGACACCATGATTATGTTTGAAGAATTTGGCAAAGGCCTGGTTCTCGAGCCAACGCTTTCGAGCCTCGTACTGTTTGCCGGGGCCTTAGAACTTGCGGGTAGCGACGAACACAAGCATCACTATTTGCCCGCGTTGGGCGCTGGGGATTTAACCGGCTGCCTGGCCTATGTCGAGGCGGATGAGCCCACCAATTTCAACTTTGTCGCAACAACCGCCCTAAAAACCGAGGGTCACTATCAGCTCAATGGCACAAAATCGGTCGTGCTGAATGCGGCCTCCGCAGACGTCATTCTCATCTCCGCTAGAACCGAAGGCCAAGCAACAGACGCACACGGCATCTCGTTGTTTTTAGTGCCCGGCGATACCGAAGGTCTCTCACGAAAAGACTATCCAACCGTTGACGGGCTGAGGGCCTCCGAGGTTCTACTGGACAATGTCCGAGTCCCGGCGTCTGCCCTTGTCGGCGCAGAAGGCGCGGCCTCACAAACTTTAAACACGGTCATCAACCGCGGCATCCTGGCAATTTCAGCCGAAGCCGTTGGCGCTATGGCCGTTTTGTATCAAAGCACCATCGATTACACCAAACAAAGGGTGCAGTTCGATCACCCCCTGTCCGAATTTCAAGTCGTGAAACACCGACTGACCGAGATGTTCATAGAATACAACCTGGCAAAGTCACTGTGCATGAAAGCGACCATGCTCCTGAATCAAAACTCAGGCGACGCACAACGCCACATCCATGCTCTGAAGTTTCTGATCGGCAAAACCTCACGCTTTGTCGGTCAAAATGCCGTTCAGCTTCACGGCGGTATGGGGATGACAGAAGATCTGGCCATTGCCCACTATTTCAAACGTCTGATGATGATCGATGCGACCTTTGGCCACACGGATATTCATTTAGATGCCTTTGTACAATAGGGATCGTCATTAAGGGGACACCATGGGCAATGCCCCGGTCCAAGAGGGTTTGTTAGAGCGCCTGTTCGTGACGCCTGCGGATCTGGCTCGGTATCCAGCGCCGAAACAAGTCGAGGCGCCGCCCCACCAACTCGCGGTCCTTGGTGAGACGAAAGAGGGTCGCGTTCTGCACGCGACACCGGGCACGGTCCAGCATTGGACCGACATGCGCCGCGCCGCCCAGCAAGACGGCATTCAACTAGAGGTGCTTTCGGCCTTCCGATCCATAGACTATCAGCACCAGCTGATCGCGCGAAAACTCGATCGCGGTGACCCACCGAGCCAAATTCTCCAAGTTGTGGCGCTGCCAGGCTATAGCGAACACCATACGGGCTGCGCCCTGGACATTGTGACCACAGACTACCCTGAATTGACCGAGAACTTTGAGCTCAGCGCCGGGTTTGCCTGGCTATCGCACTCGGCGCACCAATTCGGCTTTTCCCTGAGCTATCCCCGAGATAACCCTTCGGGCTTCATCTATGAGCCTTGGCACTGGTGTTTCAAACCGGCTTAGGCGGTTTGGGATCAGTCGCAGGCGTTGCGCCATAGACTTTCATCTTCTGCTGGAGCAACGCCTCATCCGCACTCGAGCGCGCCGGGCCTTGAGCGGCTTTTTCTTGTACGGCAAAAACATACTTTTCCCGAATCACGGACCGCGGACCAAAGTGCTGCGCGCGAAGCAACGCATAAACATCATCGACCATTTTGGGATTGCCGCAAACCAAGACATGATCTGATTTCGGATCAAGCGCAAGCTGGGCGAGCCCACTTGTCACATAGCCTGAGCGCTGCCAAACCATGGAAGCGTCTTGCGAGCGAGAGCAGTGGACCGTTAATTCGAACCAAGACGCATCCGAGCGTAGCCGCAATAGGGCCTCTTGAAAAAGCACTTCCGTTGGGTCTCGGACACCAAACAAAAGATGCACCGAATCAAATCGCTGATGTTCACCCGCCTCAAGGCTTTGTAACATCGGTAAAAAAGGAGCAACCCCTACGCTCGTTGCAACCAACACCAAGCAGCGCTTGTCCTCCGCCGGCAGAATCAAACGGCCAAACGGGCCCTTCAGTTGAACGGTGAGACCTAACGCTGCGTTGAACAACAGATCGGTTGCTCGGCCACCGGCAACTGCCGAAATGACCAATTCGAATTGACTCATTGGCAATTTTGGGTCGAACTGACTGAAGCTGTAACTGCGCTCGAATGGACCTACTGCATCGGTAAAGGTGAATCGGTAAAACTGACCCGCAATAAACGGCAGGTGCTCGCCGCCGGTTTCAAATCGAAACAGACGGGTTGAGGCCGATAAGGATTCGACAGCGATGAGGGACGCGGTATGACTCGTTTCCAAAACAATTCCTTTTTCAGAACCCCATTATGCCATGTCAGTGGGCGCATCTCCTTGTTAAGCTTCACTGAATGACACATCAAACGCGTACGAATAGGAACATTGCCATCATTGGCGCCGGCGCCGCGGGTCTTGCCGCGGCTTCGGTTTTGCAGCGAACCCAGTCCGTTACCCTCTTTGAACAGCACTCAGTTGTCGGCGGCCTATGGTGCACCCATGACAACTTCAAACACACAGCGCTGTATCCCAGCCTGCGCAGCAACCTACCGGCTGGCTTGATGGCCTTTTTAGATTTTCCATTTCAGCGCCAGCTCATTCCCGAGCATGAGGGCGACTATCCTGGACCCGCCGCCGTCGCGGCTTATCTGCAGGCCTACGCAGACCATCATCAGCTCATACCCAAAATTCAGTTCAATGCCGAAGTCACGCGGGTTTCGCCAATCAACGACACCCAATGGCTCATTGAATTCGCAGACAGGCCCGCACAAATTTTCGATGCCGTGGTCGTCTGCAATGGCCACTATACCCAGCCCAACCGGCCCCTTATCAAAGGCTCGACAGAATCTAGATTGAACATCTTACATGCAAAGGACTACATCAATCCCGATCCATTCCGAGATCAACGGGTTTTGGTTTGGGGCAGCAAGGCCTCTGGCATGGATCTCGTTCGAGAAATTAGCACGACGGCCAAGCAGGTTTATTGGTGTGGTCATGACCCAGGAATGGAAGCCTTGGTCCATGATAAAAGCAATGTTTCAATTCATTCCGATCCAACCAAAATCGACCAAGACACGATTGAACTCGCCGACGGAGAACGTCTTACCGACGTCGATCAGGTGCTATTCTGCACGGGGTATCAATACCAGTTCCCCTTTCTGGACAAGGCGTTCATCACGGTCGACGACAATCTCGTTCACGGTCTTCATCAGCACATCCTGCTGGCCAAACGGCCAACACTGGCCTTCATCGGCCTGCCCTATTTGGTGATCCCCTTCCCGTTGTTTCTGATTCAGAGCCAATGGCTGAACGCCGTCTTTACAGGCCAGCTCCAATTGCCAGACGCGCCGCAATTGATCGCGCTCAGCGACGCGGAAGTTGCACAGCATCTTGCCAAACCCGCTGAACCCAGACATTTTCACCGTTTGGGCGCGGACCAGCTTGCTTACCTTGTCCATTTAATTGAGTCGGCGGCGCTTGCGCCCTTACCTGACATTTTCTTAGCGCGTTTAAAGGCCGTTCACGAGATCAAGCTGGCCCACCCACAAGATTTCAGA
>JABGWC010000302.1 GCA_018645765.1 Gammaproteobacteria bacterium
ACTGGCAAAGGGGGCCCGCATGCCAAACTCGACTTGCACGACCCGGTCTTCCGCTTTTAGGTAGGCCAGTAAGTAACCGCCGCCGCCATAGCCGCTCATCCACGGTTCCACCACGCCGAGCATCAATCCGGTCGCAATGGCTGCGTCAATGGCGTTGCCGCCCTCTTTTAAGATAGAGAGTCCTACGTCTGTGGCTAAGTAGTGTTGGCTTGCAACCATGCCTTTGGTGCCGCGCACAGCGGGTTTTGAGAGGGACCAGCTTTCTTGAGTTGACCGCGCTTGCATGCAGCGTCTCCTTGGTTGAACCTGCAGTGTCCCGACACTGTAGAGGGTTTTTAGGGTCAGCGAAATGCTTGCTGGGCTGCCCCGGGTGTTTTTTTAAAACCAATGGCAAGCTGCAGACTATCCGGCAGGGCACCTGCGGCGCTGTTTACGTTTGCTGTGACAACCGTCACGTGCCCCGTCTTTTGGGCTTTTTCGGATCCGGTTCAGGCGTGTGCCTCAGAAATCATAGAATCATCTCTTGATGCGCGCCGGAGGCGGTTGTTAAGGCGTATACTCAATTTTTTCGCATAAGATCTAATCATCGCTGGAGACAGGCATGGACGAGCAGAACGCAAACCCAACAGAATTCGATGTCATTGTGTGGGGCGCGACGGGATTCACTGGAAAGATTGTTGTTGAGTATTTATACCAGAGGTATGGCAATCAGACCGATCAATTGACTTGGGCCATCGCAGGTCGCGATGCGGGCAAACTTCAGGCGGTTATTGATGAAGTCGGTTGTGACAAGGTTCCTTGTTTGCTGGCGGATGGCTCGGATCGAGCGTCGCTGGATACCTTGGTTTCGTCGACCCGGGTCGTGCTGAGCACGGTAGGGCCTTATGCCCTGTATGGCAGTTTGCTGGTTGGCGCGTGTGCTGCGTCTGGAACTCACTATTGCGATCTGACCGGAGAGGTACAGTGGATGCGGTTAATGATTGATGCGCATCATGACGAGGCGGTCCGATCTGGCGCCAAAATTGTGCATACCTGTGGATTTGATAGCATCCCGTCGGATTTAGGTGTTCACTTTCTGCAGGCCGCTATGCACGCACGGCTGGGACGGCCGGCGGTGCAGATTAAGTATCGCTTGGTTAAGGCGGCTGGCGGCGTCAGTGGCGGCACCATTGCAAGCATGCTGAACATGATGGACGAGGTGGCTGAGGATCCGCAATTGTTAACGGTTATTGCCGATCCTTATGCGTTGAACCCAGTGAATACCGTAACCGGGCAGGATGTTAATGAGGCCGCGACGCCGATCTATGATGATGTTCTGGGTCAGTGGGTGGGTCCCTTTGTGATGGCCGGGATAAATACGCGTGTGGTGCGCCGTAGTCACGCGTTGCTTGGGATGCCCTATGGGCCTGGGTTTTCCTATGAAGAAGGCACCCTGATTGGCGCTGGCCCGACGGGTTATCTGAAAGCTTTAATGGCCTCAATCGGAACGCGATTTGGCACGCTGTTGTCGGCAGTCGGTCCAACACGGCGTTTGCTTGCACGGTTTTTGCCGAAGCCGGGTGAGGGTCCAGAGCGCGCGAAACGCGAAGCAGGGTTTTTTGAGGTTATCCTTCATGGCGCAACGGCGGAAGGCCAGAACGGGGGTGGGATTCAGGTTCGGGTAACGGGCGATCGTGATCCGGGGTACGGCGGGACTGCCAAAATGATTGCTGAGGCGGCGGTTTGTCTTGCGCTGGATCCACTGGATGGATCGGGCGGGGTTTTGACGCCGGCGGTTGCCATGGGAGAAGAATTGATTGCGCGTTTAACGAAAAATGCCGGACTCACCTTCGAGGTAATGGATTAATTCAACGCAAAACAGCCCCTCTGATGGGCAAGCATTTTGGTCTGATGGTTTCTCGTATATGATGAAGAGGTCCCTTACTCACATTGATTTGATCTCATGACCCAATCCTTTGTTCATCTACGCGTTCATACAGAATATGCGCTGGTGGATGGAACGGTCCGCATAAAACCCCTAATTGATGCCGCGCGCACCGGCGGCATGCCCGCCGTTGCAACCAGCGATCTCAACAACCTTTTTGGGTTGGTCAAATTCTATAAAGCCGCGACCGCTAGAGGAATCAAGCCGATCGTGGCATGTGATGTCTGGGTCGAAGATCTCGATCCGACGATCGAGCCTTCGCTGCTTGTGCTCATCGCCCAACGACAAGCCGGTTATAAAGCGCTCAGTCGATTGTTGTCTCGCGGTTACTCTGAAAACCATCATAACGGTCGAATGATTTTAAAACGGTCTTGGATTCAAGCTGACTCGGAGGGCCTGCTTGCGTTGTCTGCCGCAGCCGACGGCGATGTGGGTAAAGCGATTGTCTCGGGTCAGCTTGCTGAGGCGAGTCGTCGCGCCGTGTTTTGGCAGGAACTGTTTCCAGAAGGATATTACTTGGAAATTCAGCGGCTTGATCGCGCGAATGATGAACACCATATTGCAGGCGCGGTCCAGTTGTCGGATGAGCTGGGTTTGCCATTGGTTGCAACCAATGATGTGCGTTTCTTAAGCGCAGATGAGTTTGAGGCCCACGAGGTTCGTGTTTGTATCCACCAAGGACGAACCCTCGATGATCCACGGCGCGAGAAACGCTATAGCCAGGCGCAGTATTTTAAAAGCGCTGATGAGATGGCGCAGTTGTTTTCGGACCTTCCTGAGGCCATTGAGAACACCCATCGAATTGCAACGCGGTGCTCCGTGACCTTGCGGTTGGGCGAGTCCTTTTTACCGGAGTACCCGGTGCCTGATGGGCAAACCATGGCCGGGTTCCTGGAAACCGTGACACGCGCTGGGCTGATGGATCGGTTTGAAAAATTTAGTGACGCCAAAATGCCTGCCGAGGAACCTTGGCAGCAGCGTTATTTTGACCGCTTGGCCTTTGAATTAAATGTGATTAATAGCATGGGCTTCCCAGGCTATTTCTTAATCGTTATGGAGTTTATCCAGTGGGCGAAAGTCGAAGGTATACCCGTGGGGCCGGGACGCGGCTCGGGCGCGGGCTCATTGGTGGCTTATGCGTTAAAAATTACCGACGTGGATCCCTTAGAGTACGACCTTTTATTTGAACGGTTTTTGAACCCAGAGCGGGTTTCCTTGCCAGATTTTGATATTGATTTCTGTATGGATGGTCGGGATCGGGTCATTCAACATGTGACAGAACGCTATGGCTATGAGGCCGTGTCGCAAATTATCACGTTCGGCACGATGGCGGCAAAGGCTGTGGTGCGAGACGTGGCACGAGTGCAGGGCAAGTCCTACGGGCTGGCGGACAAGCTGTCTAAGCTGATTCCGTTCGAGCCGGGCATGACCTTGACCCGGGCCATGGAAGAAGAGCCTTTGTTGACTGAGTTTGTCCGCACAAGCGATGAAGCCGAAGAAATTATGGAAATGGCGTTCAAACTAGAAGGCCTGGCAAGAAACGTTGGTCGCCATGCCGGGGGCGTGGTGATCGCGCCGACGCGCCTCACCGATTTTTCACCGACCTATAGCGATGAATCGGGTGGCGGGTTGATGACCCAGTTTGATATGAATGATGTCGAGCAGGCTGGGTTGGTCAAGTTTGATTTTTTGGGTTTGCGAACGCTGACCATCATTGATAATGCCGTTAAAAGCATCAACCAAAGACGCACGCTTGCCGGTGAACCCTTAGTTGATATCGACACGTTGTTTTTGGAGGATCCGGCGATTTATCAGGACCTGCAGGCAGCCAAGACCACGGCGGTGTTTCAGCTTGAGTCCCGCGGTATGAAGGACCTTATGAAACGGGTTAAGCCTAACCGGTTTGCGGACATTGTGGCGTTGGTCGCGTTGTTTCGACCGGGTCCGCTGCAGCTCGCGGATGATTTTATTCGCCGTAAGCACGGGCTTGATGAGGTTGATTACCTGCATCCCAGTTTAAAAGAGGTGCTGCAAGATACCTATGGCGTGATGCTCTACCAGGAGCAAGTGATGCAGATTGCGCAAATTCTAGCAGGCTACTCGCTAGCGGATGCGGATCTGTTGCGACGGGCCATGGGTAAGAAGAAACCGGAAGAAATGGCCAAACAGCGGCAGGCTTTTGTTGACGGGGCCATGAATAACGACGTCTCAGAGCAACAAGCCGGCTATATTTTTGACCTGATGGAGAAGTTTGCAGGGTATGGCTTTAACAAACCGCACTCGGTTTGCTATGCGCTGGTGGCGTACCAAACCGCCTGGCTGAAACACTATTATCCAGCCGATTTCATGGCGGCGGTGATGTCCGCTGACATGCAAAACACCGACAAGATTGTCATTAACGTGGAAGAGTGCCGAGAAATGGGGCTTGTCCTCGATCCGCCCAGTGTTAACAGCGGCGCCTTTCGGTTTGTCGCGCAATCTAAGACGCATTTAGTCTACGGTTTGGGGGCCATTAAAGGGCTGGGTGAGGGGCCTATCGAGGCGTTGACCCAAGCTAGGTGCGCCGAGGCCTTCAAAGATTTATACGACTTTTGCCATCGGGTCGATGTTAAACGTTTGAATCGACGGGCACTCGATGCGCTGATCCACGCTGGTGCCCTGGATCATTTGGCGCCGGATGCGGCGAGTGTCAAAGATGGCATTGACGGCAGTCGCGGCTGGCTGCTGCAACATCAGGAAGAGGCATTGCGAATCGCCGAACAAACGGCCCGTAATCAAGAAGCTGGCCATACCGATCTATTTGGTGAACTCGAGCCAGTATCAGCCGATCCTGTCTGCATTGATCACATTGACGCGGGTAATGTCCTGACAATGGCGACTCGCCTGGCTCGGGAAAAAGAAGCGCTAGGCTTGTATCTAACAGGCCATCCGATCGACATCTATCGCGATGAACTTAAGTATTTTGCCAGTACCCGAATTAGTGACTTGCGCGCGAGTCAAAGCGAACAGCTTTTCGCAGGTTGGGTCATTGGCTTGCGCAGTATGAAGACGCAACGAGGCACGATTGTTTTTGTGACCCTTGATGATCGAACGGCACGGATCGAGGTTGGGGTGTTTTCCGACCTCTTGGAGGTGACGCGAGATAAAATCAGCAAGGACAATCTTTTGGTGATTCGAGGATCGGTAGCACAAGATGATTTTTCGGGTGGGTTACGAGTGCGCGCAACTGAAATTTTTTCATTGGTCGAGGCGCGCCAGCGCGCACTGCGAGGGCTTACGGTGCGGGTTCATCACGCAGGTCTAGATGATCAGTTTTCAAAGAACCTGGCCGGTTTGTTAAGTCTCCACCAGGAACCAAAACGAACCGGCTGCCCGGTAATTATTGATTATCGTACCAACGGCGCGACCGCCGAGTTGCAGTTGGGGGACCAGTGGCGCGTGAAACCGAGCGATGAGTTACTCGACGGTCTTCGGGCGCAGTTCGGGTCAGATCGAGTTGGGCTTGATTATCATCCGCACAGCGGCGGTGGTTAAGCGCAATGTCCTTGCTGCCTGAAACGGCGATTCAAACGCTTTCGGCGCCGGATGTCGATTGCTTGATTGTCGGCTTGAGTGGCGGGCTGGACTCCACGGCGCTGCTGCATTGCCTCGTCCAATTGACCGACCGGCCGCGGCTCAAAGCAATCCATATCAATCACGGTCTGCAGGCTGAAGCAGATGTCTGGCAGGCGCACTGCGAGAGCCTCTGCGCGGCGCTTGGGGTTACCTTGATGTGTCGGCGGGTCGAGGTTGCTCTGAGCGGTAGTCTAGAAACCAATGCGCGGGCGGCTCGGTATCAAGCATTTACCGCGTGCCTTGGGCCACGTGATTGCTTATTGCTGGCACATCACCAACAGGACCAGGCCGAAACAGGGCTTTTTCAGGTGTTGCGTGGGCATGGCGCAACCGGTCTTATTGGCATGCCGCAGGGGAGACCTCTTGGCTTGGGGCGGTTGTATCGACCGCTTCTGGACGTGCCGCGGGTGGTTCTTGAAGCCTATGTCGAGACCCACGGACTAAAGTACGTGTCGGATCCCAGCAATACCGATCAAACCCACGATCGCAATTTCATTCGGCATGGGATTACACCTTTATTGGATGAGCGCTTTCAAGGTTGGTCAATGCGCTTGGCGCGGCAGATCAGCCTTGATGAGACCGCGCGATCCTTACTCGCGGCATTGGGTCGGGAGGATTTATCAAAGCTGCAGACCCGAGGCGGTTATTCTGTCGAAGGGTTACAGCAACTCGATCAAGATCGGGCGTTGAATGCGCTCAAAACTCAATTGATGGATACTGCGGGCGCGGCGCCCTCAGCGGGACAATTGCGTGTTTGTCTTAGGATGTTAGCGTCATCTCAGTCTCAAGAGCCGGCGAATCAGGCTGTGTTGGGGTATGAATACCACCGGTATCGCAACGAATTCGTTTTGGTGCCAGCGATTCCAGCATCAAGGCAAGACGTGAGGGGCTGGCCGTTTGAACCTGTCCCGGTTGACTTAGGGGGCGCGCTGCTCGCGGCTGATTGGGAATCAAACGGCATTGACGCGGGCATATCGGGCTGCGCCTGGACATTGGGTCAGCACGGGCAGAAGTGTCTTAAAGGACACGACAAACCGATTCTTGACCGTCTTCGGGAAGCGAAGGTGCCGCATTGGGTCAGGCAAAGATTGCCCCGGCTGATGCGCAATGGCGAGGTGATCGCAATCCCCGCACTGCCGGAGTGGGGTTTAAAGCAAGCGGTGGCAGAGGGGTTTGTGGCCGCTAAAAATAGCGCAGGATGGCGGGTGTCTCTGACCCGAGTCTAATCCGATAGGCAGAATTTATATTGAGCCAAAGCGGCGACGGTGTTAGTCTATAATCCCATCTCGGGCGGGTCCTTCCGCCTGATCAACAGAGATGGAAATTCTATGAGCCGTTTAATATTCGTCACAGGCGGAGTGGTTTCCTCGCTAGGAAAAGGCTTAACCGCAGCCTCCTTGGGCGCTGTTTTGGTGTCCCGCGGTCTCAAAGTGACGATGCAGAAGTTGGATCCATATATTAACGTGGATCCGGGCACCATGAGCCCATTGCAGCATGGTGAGGTGTTTGTCACTGCCGATGGCACTGAGACCGACCTAGATTTAGGTCATTATGAGCGCTTTGTTCAGACCCGAATGACTCGGAAGAATAATTTCACCACGGGTAAAGTGTATGCCGATGTGATCGCGCGTGAGCGCCGCGGTGAATATCTGGGCGCAACGATCCAAGTCATTCCGCATATTACGGATGAGATTAAATCCAGAATACTGCAGGTGGCAGAAGGGTTTGATGTTGCGTTGATCGAAATTGGCGGCACCGTCGGAGACATTGAAAGTCAGCCTTTTCTAGAGGCCGCTCGGCAGCTTCGCTTTGAAATGGGCTCGTCTCGCGCTTTATTAATGCACTTGACACTGGTGCCTTATATCGCAACCGCTGGTGAGACCAAAACCAAGCCAACTCAACATTCCGTTAAAGAGCTTCGTTCGGTGGGTATGCAGCCCGACATTCTAATTGTTCGCTCTGATCACGAAATCCCAAAATCGGCCCGCGATAAAATCGCGCTCTTTACCAATGTTGAACTCGATGCCGTGATTCCGTTGTTGGATGCCAAAAGTATTTATGAAATCCCGGCGCGACTGGCAGAAGAGCGTCTTGATGAAATCGTTGTGCAAAAGCTTGGCTTCGATGTGCCGCCTGCGGATTTATCAGATTGGCAGCGGGTTTTAGAGTTGCAGCAGAACCCAAAGCAGCAGATTCATCTGAAGATGGTTGGCAAGTACATGGACTTGTTGGACGCCTACAAGAGCTTGAATGAGGCCTTAATCCACGCCGGGATTCACTCTGAAACGCAGGTGAACATCGACTTTGTTGATTCGGAACGGGTCGAGGCGGAAGGCGTTGAGATTTTAGCCGGTGCGGATGCCGTTTTAGTGCCGGGTGGGTTCGGCGGTCGGGGTTTTGAAGGTAAAATTTTGGCAGCCGGTTATGCCCGCCGTCACAAAATTCCTTACCTGGGCATTTGTTACGGCCTGCACGCAGCGATTATTGAATTTGCGCGGGATGTCGCGGGTCTTGAGGGCGCCAATAGTACGGAAGTAGATCAACATACGCCGCATCCCATCATTGGACTGATCACGGAATGGGTCAACGAGGCTGGCTTGACAGAAACCCGCTCGTTGGACTCAGACCTGGGCGGGACCATGCGGATGGGTGAGCAAGAATGTGTGCTCAATCAAGGCTCGGTTACCCGAGCGGTCTATGGTGAGGAGCGGATTAAAGAGCGCCATCGCCATCGCTTTGAGGTCAACCCAAGCTATGTTGCAGAACTTGAGCAAGCTGGGCTTCGCATTGCCGGGGTGTCGAAGGATCAGTCATTGGTCGAAGTGATCGAGGTGGTGGATCATCCGTGGTTTGTCGCCTGTCAATTCCATCCGGAATTCACGTCAACGCCTCGGGGCGGTCATCCTTTGTTCTTGAATTTTGTGAAGGCCGCGCTGGCCGAGCAAATTGCGCGCGCTGGGTTGGCTGAATCGTAAATTTAAGGCCGATAACGGCAATCGCGATCTCAATTGGGTCGTGCGGGTTAAGAGCGAGATAAAGCATGGATTTATGCGGATTTGAAGTTAGTCAACAATCTCGATTTTTTCTGATTGCAGGCACCTGTGTTGTTGAGGGCGAGCAAATGGCGCTCGATACAGCGGGCACTCTCAAAGAAATTTGTGATCAGCTGGGCATTTTTTTAATTTATAAGTCCTCCTTCGACAAAGCCAACCGTTCGTCAAAAGACAGCTATCGTGGGCCCGGTATCGCCGCGGGTTTGAAAGTGCTCCAGACGGTTCGAGATACCTTAGGACTGCCAGTTTTGACCGATGTCCATGAAGATACCCCCCTCGATGAGGTCAAAGACGTTGTCTCGGTACTGCAAACCCCTGCGTTTTTGTGCCGACAAACAAATTACATCCAAAAGGTTGCGTCCCTCGGTTTGCCGGTGAACATTAAAAAAGGACAGTTCCTTGCGCCGTGGGATATGACTCATGTGGTCGACAAAGCCAAAGCAACCGGTAATGACAAGATTATGGTTTGTGAGCGCGGCGCAAGCTTTGGCTATAATAATTTGGTGTCGGATATGCGGGCGTTACCGGTGCTCGCCGCGACCGGTTGTCCGGTTGTCTTTGATGCAACCCACAGCGTTCAGCTGCCAGGTGGTCAGGGCGCAACGTCCGGCGGGCAGCGAGAAATGGTGCCGGTTTTAGCACGGGCCGCAACCGCGGTTGGTGTTCAGGGGCTGTTTATGGAAACCCATCCAAATCCAGATCAGGCTTTGAGTGATGGGCCAAACTCCTGGCCGCTTGGGGATATGAAGTCGTTGTTAGAGCGATTAGTGGCAATCGACTCAGTGATTAAGACAGACAAGTAAAATAAGTGGGATGTCGCCGGGCAAAAGGGTGCTTGGCAGTGACGCGAGATCAAGGAACGTTATGACAAGCATTACCGATGTGCGAGCAAGAGAAATACTGGACTCCAGGGGCAATCCAACCCTTGAAGCTGAGATCGAGTTGGCAGATGGCCGCATCGGCCGTGCTGCCGTGCCCTCTGGCGCCTCCACGGGTTCTCGAGAAGCGTTAGAGTTACGGGATAATGATCCCGCGCGCTATGGCGGGAAAGGGGTTCTAACCGCTGTCCAAAATGTAAATACCCTGATCCGAGAAGCGCTACTGGATCATGACGTTGAAGATCAAGCTGCCCTGGATCAGGTGCTGCTCACGGTTGATGGCACCGACAATAAAGGCCACTTAGGGGCCAATGCGATGTTGGGCGTATCGCTTGCCGCGGCCCATGCTGCAGCACAGGCCAAAGGGGTCGAGCTCTACGAACATATCGCGGATTTAGACGCAACCGGCGGTCGGTATAGTATGCCGGTGCCGATGATGAACATTCTAAACGGCGGCGAGCACGCAGATAACAATGTCGATATCCAGGAATTCATGGTGCAACCGGTAGGGGCCGGGTCCTTTTCCGAAGCCTTGCAAATGGGTGCTGAGATCTTTCATGCCTTAAAGGATGTTTTAAAGCGGGCTGGGCTATCGACCTCGGTTGGTGATGAAGGCGGCTTCGCGCCGAATTTAGCCAGTAATCAAGCAGCTCTCGATATGATCATGTCAGCCATTGATTTAGCGGGCTATCAGGCCGGTAAGGAAATTTACTTGGCATTGGATTGCGCGGCCAGTGAGTTCTATCAAGACGGGCAGTATCACCTCGCTGGAGAAGGGCGGCATTTTGACAGCCAGCAATTTTCCGATTATTTAAAAACGTTGGTGACGAGTTATCCGATTCTGTCGATTGAAGATGGGCTAGACGAAAGCGATTGGTCCGGTTGGCGTTACCTAACGGATCAATTAGGCGATCAGTGTCAGTTGGTCGGTGATGATTTATTCGTAACCAATCCTTCCATTCTTGCGCGGGGGATCTCCGAAGGCGTGGGCAATGCCATCCTGATTAAGGTGAATCAGATCGGTACCTTGAGCGAAACCATGGCATCGATTCAGATGGCGCGGGAAGCTGGGTACGCGTCGGTTATCTCTCATCGTTCGGGTGAAACGGAAGACACATCAATAGCCGACTTAGCGGTGGCAACATCCGCCGGACAGATTAAAACAGGCTCTTTGTGCCGATCTGATCGGGTGGCGAAATACAATCGCTTGCTGCGGATTGAGGATCGTTGCCATGCCGTTTACAAAGGGGCATTAGAATTTAAGAATTTGAGGGGCTAGCAATTCTAAATGTAGTAAAAATTTTAGGCGCCGTGTTGCTCTTGCTGGGCTGCTTCCTCCAAACAAGGCTTTGGACAGGGGAAGGCAGCTACGCGCATGTTGTGGCGCTGCAGACACAGCTCGAAGCAAAAACCTTCGACAATGAAACGAAGGCCTCTAGAAACCGGTTGCTACGGGCTGAGATTATTGATCTTCGTCAGGGGCTCGATGCGATTGAAGAAAGGGCTCGAACTGAGTTTGGATTGATTAAAAAAGATGAGACCTTTATTTTACTCATCGATGACTGAGTAGGCTTTATGCGCAACTCGCTTTCGAGATTGTATGTCGTGGTTCCGGCGGCAGGGACGGGTCAGCGCATGGGCTCAGCGGTGCCCAAGCAATACCTTGAACTCAACGCGGGTCAAACGATCCTGGGCGTGACCGTGTCGAAACTTCAAACGCTTCGCCCGGAACGATTGGTGGTTGCGCTGCATGCCGCCGACACGTGGTTTGACGAATTGCATCTTAGTGGGGTGGATCGAGTCGTTGGCGGCGATAATCGGGCGGCCTCTGTATTGTCTGCGCTGGCGGCAATCGATGCGCGCGATGACGATCTTATTCTAGTGCATGATGCGGTGCGGCCTTGCGTTCGGGTCGCAGACATCCATCGATTGATTGATCTTGCGCGCGACCATGCAGAAGGCGCGCTTTTGGCGACGCCGGTGATTGATACCTTGAAACGAGTGACGAACCAAAGGGTTAATGAAACAGTCGATCGGAGCCAGCTTTGGCAGGCGCAAACGCCTCAGATTTTCCGGTTCGAGCTTCTGAAGCGGGCACTGTTATCAGCCCCGGCTGCAACCGATGAGGCCTCGGCAGTTGAAGCGCTTGGCATGTCGCCCAGAATCTGTCCGGGCCGAGCCGATAATCTCAAGATTACGACCAACGAGGATTTGGACATGGCGCGATTTATAGTAAGCGGTGAGTCGCAATGATGCGAATTGGGCAAGGCTTTGACGTGCACGCCTTTGCACCCGTTGGGTCAGCCACGCAGTTTGCTTTGGGCGGCATATCAATTCCAGATGAGCGAGGGGTCATTGCCCATTCGGATGGGGATGTGCTGCTACATGCTTTGATGGATGCCATTTTGGGCGCCCTCGGTTTAGAAGATATTGGCCATCAGTTTCCCGACACCGACCCAGCGTATCAAAATGCCGATTCTCGAGAATTGCTCAAAGCGGTAGTCGAGATGATGCGCAATGCTGGGTTTTCGGTGGTCAACGTAGATGCCACCGTGTTGCTCGAGGCGCCCAAGGTCAAGCCGTATCGGCCTTTAATGATTGCGGCCATTGCCGAAGGATTAGACTGCGAGGCGGGCTGTGTTAGCGTCAAGGCGACGACCACAGAAAAACTCGGTTTTGTTGGGCGAGGTGAAGGGCTCGCCGCGCAAGTGGTTGTTTTACTCTCGGCGAATCGTGCGTGAGCTTTTCTTTGGATTTCCCACGGCTGTATGGCGAGCCGGAAGCGCGTGGCGTGATCCGCGCCCGCAGCGAAGATTTCCAGGTCAAAGAGCTTTCCCTGCCGGCAAGTGAAGCAGGCGAACACAGCTACCTTAGGATTCAAAAGCAGGATACCAATACCCACTGGGTGGCCTATCAAATCGCAGCCCTAGCGGGGGTTGCTGATCAGGAAGTTGGCTATGCTGGCCGCAAAGATCGTTATTCGATTTCTGAGCAGGCGTTTACCTGCTACCTGCCCGGCCGCGAAGCGCCGGATTGGATGACCTTGAATGATGATTTGATTCAGGTCCTGCAGGTCAGCCGGACCCAACGCAAGTTAAGGAAAGGAGACCTCGAAGGGAATCGGTTTAAGCTCCGCTTGCGAGAGGTTGATGGGTGCTTGGCATCTCGGCTTGATCGGCTGGCCGATCAGCCTGTACCGAATTATTTTGGGGAACAGCGGTTCGGTTTTCAGGGTGCGAACTTAGCGCTGGCCGAGCGTCTGGTGGCTAACCCGAAGGCGCGCCTGAAACAGCGGGATATGGTTTTATCTGCTATGCGGGCCTACCTATTTAACCTCTATTTGGCCCGGCTCATTGAGGAGCATAACGCCGTGGATTTGGCGGCCGATGGGCCGCTCTACGGCCGCGCGCGTGATCCTCAAGGCGGTGAGGAATTTTTAAATGAGACTTTGATACCGTGGCTATCGGTTTTTCATATGAACCGGATGAAGGCTGCAAGGCGTAAGCTCTGGCT
Source organism: Gammaproteobacteria bacterium (assembly GCA_018645765.1). Taxonomy (GTDB): domain Bacteria; phylum Pseudomonadota; class Gammaproteobacteria; order Pseudomonadales; family Azotimanducaceae; genus UBA9926. Next base: position 12,984 of record JABGWC010000302.1, read on the forward strand.
GACGCCACTTGAGTTCGAATGGCATCGCGAAGACAATGACTTCGTAATGGCCTTCACACTGCCTCCGGGGTGTTACGCCACGAGCGTGTTGCGAGAAGTATTAATCTACAAGGATGGGTCGAGTGGTCGTTAAACTGGATGTGAGCGGGGTCGGTATGACGTCCCAACGTACCCGAAATCGCCTGAGCGACCGGCTTCGAGAGCAAGGTATTGTCAATGAGGGGGTCTTGCAGGTGATGGCCTCAACGCCACGGCATTTGTTTGTGGATGAAGCGTTGGCGCATCGCGCTTATGAAGATACGGCTCTGCCGATTGGCAATAGCCAAACAATTTCTCAGCCGTATATTGTGGCTCGAATGACTGAATTATTACTGCAGAATGTGCCGCCAACCTCCGTTTTAGAAGTTGGTACTGGTTCAGGCTATCAGACGGCCATTTTGGCGCAGTTGGTGGATCAAGTTTTCACGGTTGAGCGCATATCAGCATTGCTGGATCGCGCTTTAGGCCGCTTTAGACAGTTGGGTTTGCATCAAATTAAAAGTAAATATGATGACGGTCACCTTGGGTGGGCAGAAAAAGGGCCGTTTGATGCCATTATCGTCACCGCGTCACCGCGCGAAGTGCCCGCGGCGTTGCTTGCGCAATTGCAAGTGGGCGGTCAGTTGATCATTCCAATTGGGGATCCCGAGACGCAAACCTTGACCAGGGTTAAACGTGGTGAGGATGGCTTCGAAACAACCTTGGTTGAACCCGTTCGGTTTGTCCCGCTGCTGGGTGGCAAGTTGTGAGCGGGTCGACGGGCCATTTGAAGATTTTGGTGACGGGGTTATTAATGGGTATGGCCGAGGTGGTGCCGGGTATCTCTGGTGGCACGGTGGCTTTTATATCAGGCTACTACGAACGGTTGTTGACCGCGCTCAGTCGAATTCGGTTTGATTTGGTCCGCAGACTATTGCGGCAAGGCCCTTTAAAGGTATGGCAGCATTTAGACGGCACTTTTTTAATGGTGTTATTTGGCGGCATGGGGGTCTCGGTGATTGCGCTTGCCGGCCTAATTAAAACGGCATTGGTGGAACAGCCGATCATGATGTGGTCGTTCTTTTTTGGTCTTGTTCTGGCCTCATCTTTTCTCATGCTTCGGCAGGTCGAGCGTAAACAAGCCGCGCAACTCATCCTACTCGCACTCGGTTTGGCAGTGGGTTTGGTGTTGCAGCGCCTAGTGCCGGTTACGGTTGTGCCAACGCCGGCCATGCTTTTTTTGGGCGGCGCGATTGCGGTGTGCGCCTGGATCCTACCGGGTATATCCGGTAGTTTTTTACTGTTATTGCTCGGCCTCTACGGCGGCGTCATTGATGCGGTTGCGAACTTGAGAGTAATGGAGCTTGCACCGCTTGGATTGGGTGCGGCGCTAGGGCTTATTGCCTTCGCGAATGTTCTAAAGCTTTTATTCCATCGCGCCAAAGATTGGATACTCATGTTTTTGACGGGTCTGATGCTGGGTACGTTGGTTCGACTTTGGCCCTGGCAGCAAGTGCTGCAGTATCAACTTCAGGCAGATGCGATGCAAAAACGCCCGCTGATTTCAGAACCGGTCTGGCCGACTGCTTATGAGAGTCTTACCGGTCAGCCAGCCGAAATCGTTATAGCGTTATCGGCGCTTTGCGTGGGTGGGGCGATCGTTCTGCTTTTTGAGCGATTTGCCGTAAGGACGCCGGCCAGTGCCGTTTAAACTGGACTGCCGTCGTCTCTGCTTAGCGGCGCTGACGATGTGGGTCGCGCTCTTGGTGAGTGGCTGTCAATCCAATGGCGCGCCGGCACCGGTTGCCAACATTGGTGAACGGGGTAAAACGCACATTGTTCAGAAAGGCGATACCCTGTACTCGATTGCTTGGCGCTATGGTCTAGATCATGGTCGGCTGGCTCAAATCAATCGAATTCGGAAACCCTACACCATCTACGCCGGGCAACGATTGAAGTTGGCAGGTGTTCCGGCTCGATTGTCTTCCACATCGAAGGCATCATCGGGTAAGCAATCGCCTAAGAAATCTGCGGCGCCCAAAACGGTGTATGCCGCGAAGCCAGTTTCGAAACCAAAACCTGCGTTTACGGTGAGTCGCTTGGCGTGGGCTTGGCCGGTAAATGGCAGGGTCATTTCGAGATTTTCATTGAGCGGCAGCGTTAATAAAGGGATTGATATCGAGGCAAAGGCAGGCGTCCAGGTCAAGGCGGCAGAAGCTGGGAGTGTCGTTTATGCAGGTGGTAATTTAAGAGGTTACGGGAAGCTCGTCATCATCAAGCATGATGATGCGTTTTTGAGTGCCTATGGTAATAATGAGTCGTTATTGGTGAAAGAGGGTGAGACGGTAACGAAAGGCCAGGCCATTGCCAAAGTCGGTGCAAACGATGCGAAAGTTGAGATGCTGCACTTTGAAATTCGGCGGCAAGGTCGGCCAGAAGATCCCGTCCGCCATTTGCCAAAACGCTAATGGCGGCGGGTCATCCTAGACGCGAAGGTTAGCGTTCTAAGTGATCGATTTTTCCTTTGACCTCAGCCCATTCCTCAGCGTCGTCTAAGGGGTCTTTTTTCTCGGTAATGTTCGGCCAGATCTCGCAAAGCTCGGCATTGATTTCCAGGAAGGCTTGCTCTGCTTCGGGCAGCTCGTCTTCTGAGAAAATGGCATCGATTGGGCATTCGGGTTCGCACAGGGCGCAATCGATACATTCGTCCGGATTAATGACGAGAAAGTTGGGTCCTTCATAAAAACAGTCTACAGGGCAGACTTCCACACAATCTGTATGTTTACACTTAATGCATGCGTCACTGACTACGAATGTCATAAAACCGTTCCTTATCGTTATCTAAAAATTCGTTAAGAATAAAATGATGCTGACCGTGTTAAGTGTTCAGCGTAAAGCCCTACCCAGCCTCCACGGCACAAATAGACGATGAGGGCGTAAAACCAGAAGGCATTCTATCAGCTTTTGTCGGGCTGACAACTCGCGCTTCAATGCGCTTAAAGTAATTGGTCTTTGAGCTCATAGAGCAAAGACAAGGCATCTCGTGGGCTCAACTGATCGAGCTCGATATCAAGAATTTGACCTTGAAGCTTCAACAGTTTGGCATCCCCCTGAAACAGCTCCGACTGTTGCGGCATACTCGGTAGAGCGGGCGCTATTGGTGGATCAATGTGTAACAACTCTTGGTGCTCGAGCGAGGCCAGTTTCTCTTGAGCACTGGCAATGACGCGAGCCGGCAGCCCCGCTAGTTTGCCTACCTGAATGCCGTAGCTTTGATTGGCAGGGCCGGATTGCACGGCATACAGAAAAATAATTCGATCCTCGACTTCGGTCGCGGTTAAATGCAGATTCTTAACGGTCTCAACGCGTTCAGGCAGTACCGTCAGCTCGAAATAATGGGTTGCAAACAAGGTCATTGCATTGATTTGTTCTGCAATATAGCAACCCGTCGCCCAAGCCAGCGACAGGCCATCGAAGGTCGAGGTGCCGCGGCCAATTTCATCGAGTAAGACAAGGCTGTGCTTGGTTGCATTGTTTAAGATGAGGGCGGTTTCAGACATTTCGACCATAAAGGTTGAGCGTCCGCTCGCCAGGTCATCGGAGGAACCGATGCGCGTGAAAATTCGATCGATATCACCAATAATCGCTTGCTCGGCCGGCACCGGGCAGCCCGTCCGCCCTAATAGCGCGATGATTGCAGTTTGCCGCATGAAGGTTGATTTGCCCCCCATGTTCGGCCCGGTAATGATAAATTGCCGCAAAGCATCATCAAACTGAACGCTGTTTGGTACAAAGGGCTTCTCCAGCATCGATTCGACAACCAAATGGCGGCCATTTTCAATAATGAGTTCCGATTGGTAGGTCAACCCTGGCGGTGATAGGTTCAAAGTGATGCCGCGTTCAGCGAAGTTGGCCAAGACATCTAAGATTGCGAGGCCCTCAGCTAGGCCTTTAAGGCGCATGATCGCCTTGAGCAAGTCGCTCAGAAGGTCATCATAGAGCTGTTTTTCGCGCGCAAGCGCCCGGCTTTTGCTGCTGAGGGCTTTATCCTCGAAGTTTTTAAGCTCTGGGGTGATAAAACGCTCGGCATTTTTAAGGGTTTGCCGTCTGACATAGGTGATCGGCGCTTGTTGTGCCTGAACTTTACTTAATTCGATGTAGTAACCGTGGACTCGGTTGTAGCCGACTTTCAAGGAGCTGAGCCCGGTTTGTTCGCGCTCATCGGTTTCGAGTTTGATTAAGAATGCTGCCGCGTGTTCGCTAATCGCTTTGAGTTCGTCCAGTGCTGGGTCAAAGCCTTCCTGAATGACCCCGCCATCTCGCAGCACCACGGGCGGCACTGGCACAATCGCTTGGGTCAGCAGATCAGCAATAGCGGGCTGGGGTTGAACCAAGGTTGCAAGGTCGGCCACCATCGGTGCTTCAATGGTCTTCAAAATTGCACCAATCTCGGGTAACAAATTGAGCGTGTCTCGTAGTCGAGCAAGGTCTCTTGGGCGAGCGCTTTGTAGCGCGATTCTCGCAACTATGCGTTCAACATCGCCAGCACCAGCGAGTACGTCTCTGAGCGCTTGGAACGCCGACTGCTGTTGCATTGCGCTCACAGCGGCTAGGCGCGCTTCAATCTGAAGCGAATCCCGCAGCGGCTGCGTGAGCCAGCGCGAGAGGAGTCGCGCGCCCATCGGCGTCTTGGTCTGATCGAGCACTGATAAGAGGGTATGCTCTCGGCCGCCCTGTAGGTTGACGACGAGTTCTAGGTTTCTCCTGGAGGTTGGGTCGATGATGATCGAGTCTTCGTTTCGTATACGCCGGAGTTGTTGTAAGTGCGGTAGGGCCCGGCTTTGGGTTGCTTGCACATAGCCGAGCACGCAACCGGCCGCACGAATAGCAATCGGTTGATCCTCACAGTCAAAGGCAGCGAGATCCTGCACCCCAAATTGTTGTTTGAGCAGGCGCACTGATTCCTGCTCGTCAAATTCCCAAATAGGTCGAGGTTTTAGCCCCCTTAAACCGAATACGGCGTTGGCCAATGAGGGATTGTCTGGAATCAGGAGTTCCGCCGGATTCAACCTGGCCAGTTCACTCTTGAAATGATCTTCTTGCTCGGTTTGAAGTACCTCAAACCGACCGCTACTGACCTCCATGACGGCAAGCCCCAGGGTATTGTGCTCCTTGAAGGCCGCGCAAATCAGGCTTTCTTGGTTTGCGTCAAGTAAGGCTTCATCCGTCAGCGTTCCAGGCGTCAGGATTCGGACCACTTGCCGTTCAACGGGCCCTTTGCTGGTATTGGGATCGCCGATCTGCTCACAGATCGCAACCGAGACGCCTTCGCGCACGAGTTTTCCGAGGTAGCCGTCGGCTGCGTGATACGGCACGCCACACATTGGAATGGGTATGCCTGCGGATTGGCCACGACTCGTCAGGGTAATATCAAGCAGACTAGCGGCCGTTTTGGCGTCCTCGTAAAACAGCTCATAGAAATCGCCCATTCGGTAAAATAGAAGGGTGTCAGGGTGCTGTGCCTTGATGCTCAGAAATTGCTGCATCATGGGCGTATGGGCATCGGTCGTCACAAAGCGTCACTGATTGAGAATCTGCGCTTAGGTTAGCAAACGGATAAAAGCGCTGCATCCTTAAACTTGCCTAGGCCACGTTTCGGTGCGTTTTAGGCTGTGTAAATTATACTGTACGCATAAACAGTAGTCTGTTAGCATGTTGCGATTCGACGCAGGCAAGGAATGCTGCGAGTTTACGAAGGCGGCGCCGTGATATGGTTCGCTCAGGCTTATGCAAGATGTTAAAGAAAGCCGAAAGGGTCACAATAACGAGGCGGTAAGAGAAAACCGAGTCGCAAAGCAATACAGCACGGAAAAGAAATCAGTAGAACAGAGCTCGGAGAACAGGGCTCGGTAGAACAGAGCTCGGTAGAGCAGAGCTCGGTAGAGCAGAGCTCCGTAGAGCAGAGCTCGGTAGAACAGAGCTCGGTGGAACAGAGCTCGGTAGAATAGAAGCGGGAAGGAAAAAGCAGAAAGAAGCAGAAAGAAGCAGAAACAAGAAACAGGTAACAAGTAAGAAAACAGCAGCCCTTCGACCCGGGTTAGATGTTCAAGCGTATTAACGCACAGAACGCAGCGCGATCTGTGCACAGATCAATAATAAAGGCAGCGGTAAAGTTGCCGATGACTTGAAATGGAGATGTTAAAAATGGAAGCGACCACTGCACGGGATGCCAACAAAGATAAAGCGCTAGATGCTGCACTGACCCAGATAGAACGCCAGTTTGGAAAAGGCGCGATGATGCGACTGGGTGACACACCTCAAGTGCAAATCCCCTCAATCTCAACGGGCTCACTTGGGCTCGACGTTGCCCTCGGAATTGGCGGGCTGCCCAAAGGGCGAATTGTTGAGATTTATGGTCCTGAGTCTTCAGGAAAGACCACGTTAACGCTACAGGTCATCGCCGAAGCGCAAAAAGCGGGCGGTACCTGCGCGTTTATTGATGCCGAGCACGCGCTGGACCCGATCTATGCGCAAAATCTTGGTGTGGATATCGAAGATCTTTTGGTCTCACAGCCTGATACAGGGGAACAAGCACTCGAGATCTGCGATATGGTCGTCCGATCTGGGGCAGTCGATGTCGTTGTCATCGACTCGGTCGCAGCGTTAACACCGAAAGCCGAAATAGAAGGTGATATGGGCGACCATCATGTCGGCTTACAAGCAAGGCTGATGAGCCAGGCGCTGCGAAAAATGGCCGGTAACATTAAAAACTCAAACACGTTGGTTATTTTTATCAACCAGATTCGAATGAAAATTGGCGTGATGTTCGGCAGCCCAGAAACTACAACCGGCGGAAATGCATTGAAATTTTATTCCTCTGTTCGACTCGACATCCGTCGTATTGGCGCGATTAAAGAAGGCGACGAGATTGTGGGTAATGAAACCCGTGTAAAAGTCATCAAGAACAAAGTGGCGCCGCCCTTCAAGCAAACTGAATTTCAAATTATGTACGGTAAGGGGATTTATCGTATGGGTGAAGTGGTTGATATGGGCGTTCAACTCGGTTTGGTGGATAAAGCAGGCGCTTGGTATAGCTACAAAGGGGATAAAATTGGTCAGGGTAAGAAGAATGCCTGCGAATATCTAACTGAACATGCGGCGCTCGGTGAAGAGATAGAAGGCACCATTCGTGCAAAGTTGCTCAATGATCAGTCTGCAGTCGTGGAAGAGGCGCCGATCGACGAGGCGATCGTCAGTTAAAGTAGGCAATGTAAGATCATCGGTTTTGGAGAACGGTCGTTTGGCGGGATTCAAAGGAGCGACAGTTGGCGGATGAACCCACAACCGCTGCACTCCGCCGTGCGATCAAGGCGATCGAGGAAAAATCGAAAGGGTTAAAGCCGCCGCTTGGGCCGAAACAGCCTCCGCTGGAGGGACATCGGCAAAAAGGTTCTCCGCAACCTTCAGAGGTTCTCGCGGCGGTCTCGGACACGTGCGGCGACTCCGCCTCAATCCGAAAACCGTCTAAACAAATACGTCGAAGGCCAAAAGCTTCAAATCTAAAAGCCGCGATGTCAAACGATCTATCCGAAGCGGTTGAGTCGAGTATTGAACCTGACAGCGAAGAATCAGCGAGGCGTCTGCTGGGTGAGGTGGACGCCGCTGAGATTGAAGCCAGTGAGCGTGCGGTGCTGCGCCGATCTGCGCTCAACTTGCTGGCCCAGCGTGAGCAGACGGCCTTTGAACTCAAACAAAAACTGAGCCGTCGATTTCCGGAGCAAGCGCCGTTACTCGATGGGGTGATCGAGCGACTGCAAGAACAGGATTTGCAAGATGACACGCGCATGGCGGAGGCCTATGTTCGGTATCGGGTCCAGCGGGGTCAGGGTCCAATGAAAATCCGGAGTGAAATGATGCAAAAAGGGCTCTCAGGCCATGACATCGATACAGCCTTTAGGCGACAAGCTCCGGACTGGGGCGCGCTTGCGACGGCGGTTTTGCAGAAGCGCTTTGGGGATGTGCCCGAATCTGCACGCTTAGATCAAAAAGAACGCGCAAAGCGGAGTCGGTTTCTTCAGCAGCGCGGATTTCACTATGAACATATCTCAGCTGCCTTATAATAGCCCGTTTGATGATCTGCCCTTGGGCCGCGATAAAGCGGTGATCAGATGTCTTGCGGAGACCGAGTATGAACAGCGAAGCCATTAGAAAAGCCTACCTAGATTTTTTCGAATCCAAAGGACATACCAGTGTCGAGTCGGCATCCCTGGTACCTGACAATGACCCGACCCTGTTATTTACCAATTCAGGCATGGTGCAATTTAAAGACGCGTTCGCCATGCTCGAAAATCGCGGTTACACCCGAGCCGTCAGTTGCCAGCGATGCATCCGAGCCGGCGGCAAGCATAACGATCTCGATAATGTCGGGTATACCGCGCGGCACCACACTTTTTTCGAAATGCTGGGTAACTTTAGTTTCGGGGATTACTTTAAATCAGAAACGATCGCCTTTGCTTGGGAATTCTTAACGGAAGTGCTCAATATCCCAAAAGACAGGCTCTGGGTAACCATTCACGACAGCGATGATGAGGCCCATGCGATCTGGGTCAATGAGATTGGTTTTCCTGCAGATCGTATGACGCGCATGGGGGATAAAGACAACTTTTGGACGATGGGTGACACAGGACCCTGTGGGCCCTGCTCTGAGATTTTTTACGATCATGGCGAAGCTATTCCGGGTGGGCCGCCGGGATCAGAAGACGATGACTTAGATCGATTTGTTGAAATCTGGAATTTGGTTTTTACACAATTTGATCGCAGTGCCGATGGCACTCTGACGCCCCTGCCGAGTCCCTGTGTCGACACCGGGATGGGGTTAGAGCGTCTAGCGGCGGTCATGCAGTCGGTTCACAACAATTATGATACTGATCTATTTCAACCGGTAATCGTGAAGGCCGCCAAGGTGTTGGGAGTCGGTGATCTACAAAACCCATCGCTCAAGGTGATTGCGGATCATTTGAGGTCATCGGTCTTCCTCATTTGTGATGGTGTGTTGCCGTCGAACGAAGGCCGAGGGTATGTGATGCGCCGGATCATGCGTCGGGCACTGCGGCACGGCCACGCGCTCGGTGCAACCAAACCCTTCTTTCATGAATTAGTGCCGGTGCTGGTTGCTGAAATGGGTAACACCTACCCGATGCTGATCAAAACCAGTGAGCAGATAGAACGAATCGTTTTAAAAGAAGAAACACAATTTGCACTGACCCTCGATCAGGGGATGCGCATACTGGATGAGGCGATCGCAGGTCTTTCGGATCAGGTCATTCCTGGAGCGGTCATCTTTAAGCTTTACGATACTTACGGATTCCCAGCCGATTTAACTGGTGATATTGCTCGAGAGCGCAATCTACTGTTGGATATGCCGGGGTTTGAGTCCGAAATGGCACAGCAAAGAAATCGCGCCCGAGCAGCCAGCAAATTTCAAGGTGAAGGCGTCGAAGACCTCGCAATAGAAGCTGTGACGGCCTTCTTAGGATACGAGACCTTGAATCTGACGGCATCGGTTGTTGCCATTCATGATGGCAGTCGCTTTGTTGACAGCTGGGCAGGGGATGGCGCTGTGTCAGTTGTGCTTGATCAAACACCATTCTATGCAGAAAGTGGGGGCCAAGTCGGTGACCGAGGCAGCTTGATCGCCGATGGGGTTGCGCTGAGGGTCTTAGATACTAGGAAATCCGGTGGGGCCATTGTCCACTATTGCCAAAGTGAAATCGGCGCGCTCGCGATTGGTGATCAATTGCAAGCGGTGGTTGCACCGAGCGTTCGACAAAACACCGCACGTCACCATTCGGCGACGCATTTGTTGCACGCCGCGCTTCGCGCCGTGCTGGGTGATCATGTTAATCAGCGCGGTTCACTGGTCTCAGCCGATCGTCTGCGCTTCGATTTTTCGCATTTTGAAGGGGTAACGGCCGAAGAGCTGCGGGCAATAGAACGTCTGTGTAATGAAGAGATCTTGAAAAATACACCGATCTCGACGGAGGTGATGAGCGTTGACGCTGCAAAGGAACGCGGTGCCATGGCACTGTTCGGTGAAAAATATTCGGAATCGGTCAGAGTTTTGACGATGGGGGATGGCTTCTCGATGGAGCTTTGCGGCGGCACCCATGCACTGCGAACAGGTGATCTTGGGTTGCTCAGAGTCTTGTCAGAACAAGGCATTGCCTCTGGGGTCCGTAGAATAGAAGCGGTTGTCGGCGAGCAGGCACTCAGTGCGGTGGCAGAAACAGATGCCTTCGCCAATGCGGTCTCAGCGGTGCTTAAAACGGATCGAGGCGCCGCCTTGGCGCGTCTTGAACAGATAATCGATCACAATCGACGCCTTGAAAAAGAGGTCTCGGCTTTGAATACCAAGCTGGTTAGCGGTGAGTCCTTGGACACCGCCGATGCGGTCTTTGAAGTTCAGGGAATCCCCGTTTTAGTGAATTTAATCGATGGCGCCGACCCAAAAAGTCTTCCAGATGCCTTGGATCAGCTCAAAAATAAATTGGGTCGAGGGGTTGTGGTGCTTGCGACAGCACAAGCGGGTAAAATTGCCCTCGTGGTGGGCGTTACGAAGGACTTGGTTGGGCAAGTGCATGCAGGCGAGTTGGTCAATCATATAGCGTTGCAAGTCGGTGGTAAGGGCGGTGGTCGACCCGATATGGCGCGAGCAGGGGGTAGCGATGTTGAGGCACTTCCAGCTGCCTTGGCATCCGTTGAAGGGTATCTAGCGGCCCGACTTGGCTAGAATAAAATACAAAATTGGGACTTGGCTTAATACCCGAGTTATTTGCGTTTCGTTATAAAGAGGGTTGATCATGGCGCGTTTTGTCATGAAGTTTGGTGGCACGTCGGTTGCGAATATTGCGCTCTTAGAGCGCATCGCCGATCGTGTCCAGCGGGTTCAGAAAGCCGGTCATGAAGCGGTGCTTGTGGTGTCGGCGATGGGGCACGAGACAGATCGGCTCGTTGCGCTGGCTGAGTCGGTCCACTTCCAATCGCTCGCAACGCGCCGGGAGTTGGATGTGCTGTTGGCGACGGGTGAGCAAGTCACAATCGCCCTGTTGGCAATGATGTTGTTAAAAAAAGGACTTGCTGCGAAATCCTATCAAGGCCATCAAGTGCGAATACTCACTGATGATGCGCACAGTCGGGCGCGGGTGCTGAGGGTTGAAACCGACGAACTCGAGCGCGATTTGTCGCACAATATTGTGCCGGTCATCGCTGGTTTTCAGGGCGTTGCGGCCAACGGCTGGACGACGACATTAGGTCGGGGCGGCTCGGATACGACTGCGGTGGCAGTTGCCGCGGCATTGCATGCTGACGAGTGTCAGATTTTTACCGATGTCGATGGCGTTTATACAACCGACCCCAGGGTTGTGGCTGAGGCGCGCTGTATGACGCGGATTACCTTTGAAGAAATGTTGGAGCTCGCCAGTTCTGGTTCCAAGGTGTTGCACACGCGTGCCGTTGAGATCGCCAATAAGAATCAGGTTTCGCTCAGAGTGCTCTCTAGCTTTAATGATGTTGCAGGAACGCTAATCACCGCCGAGGATAATATTATGATGGAAGCGCCTTTGATTTCAGGGATCGCGTTTACCCGGGATGAAGCCAAGTTGACCTTGCGAGGCGTGAAAGATCAGCCGGGGATCGCATCCAGCATCCTTGCGCCGATTAGTGAGGCCAATATTGAAGTCGATATGATTGTTCAAAATATTGGCGCCGATTTTAGTACAGACTTTACCTTTACTGTTGCGCGCGCAGATTTTGAATTGGCCCAATCGATCTTGACAGCGGTCTCCGAGCGAATTGGTGCGCAAGAGGTTTTGGGTGATGAACGAATCGCAAAGCTGTCGATTGTCGGCGTTGGTATGCGCTCTCATGCGGGGGTTGCAGCGCAGATGTTCGATATTCTAGCGAAGGAGTCGATTAATATCCAAATGATCTCAACCTCTGAGATTAAGATCTCTGTCGTGATCGATGAAAAGTACTTAGAACTTGCGGTTCGCGCTTTGCACGCAGGTTTTGGTCTCGAGACGGGTCCTGGCGCTGATCCGGCGTAAGACCGCGCTGGGTATCAAGGGCTCGAATTAAGACTTCCTGCAGCGTGTGTCCAACTCAGTCTGGGCGTAATGTCCACTAGGTGGGCTGTTGCTTTTTTGTCGCTTTCATAAACGAGCTATCAATCGCTCATGTGCGCGTGAAAGCATTTGACTTACTGCGCGCTACACAGGTCTTGACCCTTTTAATCTGGCTGGTGTAAGACGGCGTTATTTCGGTTAGGATCGAAATAAAGCGTCGGTTTCTGTTTTCAACAGATAAACAAAGAGCGCAGGCCAAAGGAGGCTAGATTGCTCATTCTCAGCAGGAAAGTAGGTGAAACGCTTGTTATCGGGGGGGAAATTGAGGTGACGGTATTGGGATCTAAGGGAAACCAGGTCCGTCTGGGTATCAAGGCGCCTAAAGAGGTGTCGGTCCATCGCGAGGAAATTCAAAATAAAGTGCGCGCTGAATCGGAAGACTGAGACGTTCGCAGTCCTCATCAGGTAAATTCGTCTTGGTAATGGGGGCCAAGGCGTTGGGGCAGTCTGTTACCGCAGGATCCTTTCAGCCTCTAGATGACCACGCCACGCGCTTTTTGATGCCATTACCGCGTGTGAGGTCGTGGGCTGAGGGTATTATCCAGCCAGACTGATGGCACCGGCTCAATGCGTTTTTAGTCAGCCTATCGCGCAGGAGACAAGGCGCGAATCTACAGCTTAAGGCAAGGGAATAATGCCCTTCTTCTGAAGGAATCGCCCATCCTCTGGTTTCAAGACTGGACGCTAGTGGGTGACGCGTCTTATCAGATTTGGGTAACCCGTAATCACTAGGCCCGATGCAAGATAGCCGTTGTCGACTAGCATTTTATGGAGTGCTGGTAGTCGATAAATGGGAACCGACGGTAGTAAGTGATGTTCAAGGTGGTAGCCAATTTGATGGGGGGCGATCAAAAGCCGCTCCCACCATTGGGTCAAAATGGTGCGGGTATGGTCTCGAGGGTCCTGGCTTTGTCCGTTCGGTACGGCCGCATGTTCGCCAATCTGGCGCAGTCGTGTGCTCAACATGTGGGTGGAGACGAATGCGCCGACCCATACAAGGTAAAGCCCAGGTTGGCCAAGAGCGGTGAGCAGTCCTAGAAAGGCGATATTGGTAATGAGGCCGCCGCGAACGACGCGCTGGCCTTCCGTGTTCAACGTGTTATAGCGGGCAATTGTGCGTCCAATAGACCGTAGCCGTCGCCAGCCTGTTTGTCCGGATAGGTCGCGCCAAACTTTGCGCCGAAAACTTTTTTTGCTTACGGGGTACGCGGCGTAGTTTTTGAGATCCGGGTCACCAAGGGTTCCTGCAAGTTGATGGTGTCGTAAATGGCCCTTCATATAATCGGTTTTGCTTGAAAACACCCAATAGCCGGACAGCCAGCGGCCCACGAAATCGTTCAAGTGTTTTGATTCGAAAAAGGTTTGATGACCGGTCTCATGAACAATAATACCCAGACTGAGTTGGCGACAGCCGACCACAAGGATTGCCAGCACATAGGTGACTGGATTTGGCAGGAACGCAGCCACGCCGAGCGCGCTCGCGATCAGTACCCAATCCGAGAGCACGATGCGCCAAGCTTGGACTGAACTCTTTCGCCTGACCAAGTCTAGTTGCTGTTGGGTTAATCCATGCATGCCTGCAGTATAAGTGGGTAGGCATCAGGGTCAAGTGACCGCTGCTCTGGGGACGTTGCTTGACGCCTATTATGGGGCGCGTGCGGGCCGAACCTGACCTGCGTTTGCTCACAAAATAAAACGACAGCTGCGTGATGAGCCTTAAAGGGCTCGCCTGATAATCGTCTCTGCAGGGTTGGTAATAAACGCGTTTCGCGCTGTGGACGGCGCGGCAAGTCCGCGTTGTGCCACAGCCAAATTGTGGCGCTTTAAACCGGATTACCGTCCGAAAACCAGACCGTTAAGGGGTTGTGATTCGAGGTCTGTCAGGCACAATGAACGGGTTCGTGAGGCGTAAAGTTCAGTTGTTCAAAGGTTCTTCGATGAAAAAGATTGCGATAGTGGGCGGCGGGATTTCGGGTCTGACGGTTGCGGAACGACTTGCAGGGCAGTTTGAGGTCACGCTTTTTGAGCAAAATGAATATTTGGGTGGGCACACTCAAACCCACCAGCTTGAGATTGAGGGATGCTCGCGGGCAATCGACACCGGGTTTATTGTCTACAACGATCGAACCTACCCCAATTTTATGGCATTACTGGCACGTTTGGGCTGCGAGGGTCAGCCGACTGAGATGAGCTTTAGCCTGAAACGCCCAAACTTAGAATATAACGGTCACAGTCTTAAAACCTTATTTGCCCAAAAATCGAATCTGTTTCGGCCACGTTTCTGGAAGATGCTACGGGATATTGTAAGGTTTAACCGTATCGCTCGGTTGGTACTTGCGACTGACCCGGAACCGTTGATTGATTTTTGTCGGCGGGAAAAGTTTGGGGACGCCTTCATATTCGATTACTTAGTGCCGATGGCGGCTGCTATTTGGTCCACGGGCGACGACGGTATCTTGGCGTTTCCAATTGGCATGTTGAGCCAGTTTTTTAATCATCATGGGTTGCTCGACCTTGTGAATCGCCCTCAGTGGTATGTCGTTCGGGGCGGCTCTGATCAATATGTCAACGTGAGTCAGAATCGATTACAGGACCTACGATTAGGGTGCCCCGTGCAGGCCGTCACGCGCGAGAAGACCCGCGTTTTGGTCACCTCAGGGGCAACCGTTGAAGCGTTCGATGAGGTAGTGTTTGCCTGTCATTCAGGGCAGGCGCTCGCGGTATTAACCGATGCCTCATTGGCGGAGCGTGACGTGCTTGGGTCGATGGGGTATTCAGGTAATGAGGTAGTCCTGCATCAGGACGCAAGTGTCATGCCGGTGCGCCCTGAGGTTTGGGCCAGCTGGAACTATCATGCGCCACTCGGCGCAACCCAAGCCAGTCTGACTTACTATATGAATCGGCTACAAGGTTTTGCCTCGACGCAACCGGTGCTGGTCACCTTGAATGATGCGGGCACGATTGATGAGAACCTCGTGCTAAAACGCGTGCATTACGAACACCCGGTTTTTGATGCGGCAATGCTGGCGGCCCAAGGCCGCCACGCAGAAATCTCGGGTGTCGGTCGCACCCATTACTGTGGTGCTTATTGGCGGTATGGCTTTCACGAAGACGGGGTCGTTAGCGGTCTGCGGGTGGTTGATGCGTTGGTTGCCAATGATGCTTGACGCGGCGATCTATGAAGGCGCGTTGACCCACGCCAGGACCACACCGAAAGCGCATCGGTTTGATTATAACTTTGCGACCTTCTACTGTGATCTTGAGGAAATTCCCGCGCTTTGCGCTCGCTCTCAATTGCTATCCTATGAACGATTCAACTGGGTCAGTTACCACCGTCAAGATTATCTGCCTTCGTCTCGGACGCTTCGAGACGAGGTCATTCATCAAATCAAGGAAAAGACAGGTGTCATGTTTAATGGCCAGATTGCGTTGCTGGCGAATTGGCGATCCTTTGGTACCTTAATAAACCCCATTGCATTGTTTTACTGCTTTCAAGATGATCGCTTGATTCAGGTGGTGGCGGAAGTGCACAACACGCCTTGGAATGAGCGTTACGTTTATGTGGTGCCCATAAGCGCTGACATGACGTCACCAAAACAGTTTCACGTTTCGCCCTTTATGCCCATGAATACCCAATACCATTGGCAATTATCCGCGCCCGACGCCGCCTGCCGCGCCCAGATCCAAGTGAGTCGGTTGGGGCGGGTATTTTTTAGCGCCAGTTTTAACCTAGGTGCGCAGCGCTTTTCATCAAGGAACATCCGGCGATACTGTTTGACCCGCCCATTTCACACGGTACAGGTCATCGGTAGAATCTATTGGCAAGCGTTTAAATTGTTTTTAAAACAGGTGCCTTTTTACAGTCACCCTAATCAGAAACGATAGGTGGAATCATGACGATCAATAATGATCACAGTAGGGTCATAAGGGCTGATGAGAACCTGCCGTTCAGCGTCTGGCGGCAACGGATTTTGGTCGTGCTATCGAAAATCACGGTTGGACGGTTACAGCTCTACGAGGGGAAGGCCCAATTGCTTGACGTGGGGTCTGCGCCAGAGCAGGAGCTGATAACGGTCACCATTGTGTCACCAAGGGCCTATCAATCGATGGCATTAGGGGGCTCTCTTGGCGCGGCCGAGGCGTATATGGATGGCGATTGGGCGTGCTCAGACCTTTTGGCCACCCTTGAGTTATTCTTGAAGAATCGCGGCGTTATGGGCGACTTGGACGGGGGGTGGGCCGTTTTCAAAAAGCCGATGTTACGGGTACAGCACTGGCTCAATCGGGACACGCCAGCGCAAAGTAAGCGCAACATTGCAGCGCATTACGATCTTGGAAATCGCTTTTTTGAGCAGTTTCTAGATCATACGATGATGTATTCCTCAGGCTACTTTCAGGATGCAACGCAATCGATGGGGGCCGCGTCAGAACAGAAAATGGACCTGATCTGTCAGAAACTCAAACTCAGTGCCTCGGACCACCTGCTAGAAATAGGCACGGGTTGGGGCGGTTTTGCCTGTTTTGCTGCGCGTAATTATGGCTGCCGAGTCACCACAACCACAATCTCGAAAGCGCAGTTTGAAAAAGCCAAGGCGCGTGTTGAAGCCGCATGTCTTGAGGACCGAGTGACGTTACTGCAATCTGATTATCGAAGCCTTGAAGGCCGGTATGACAAACTCGTGTCAATTGAGATGATTGAGGCCGTGGGCTTAGACTATCTGCCGCAGTTCTTTGAGGTTTGCGCAAGGTTGCTCAAGCCGGGAGGCAGCATGTTGCTGCAGGCCATAACGATTGCGGAAGAACAATTTGAGTCTGCCAAGCGTTCAGTTGATTTTATACAGCGCTACATTTTTCCGGGCGGGGCATTGGCGAGTGTCAAGGCGCTGGTGGCGGTGAGTGCTGCCGAGCGAGCAGGCTTTAGATTGTATGGGCTGGAAGATTTAACGCCGCATTACGCGTTGACCATGGCGCGATGGCGTGACGCCTTCGAGGCGAATCTGGGTGAAATTCAGGCGCTCGGATTGTCCGAGACGTTCCTTCGCATGTGGCGCTATTATTTCTGCTATTGCGAAGCGGGGTTTCGGCAGCGGGCAATCGGCTGTGTTCATATGCAACTCCATTTACCGGGATTTCAACTTGAGGTGGCAGCACATGATTAATTTAGTGGACTGGGCGGAACGCGGTAGGATCCCGGATGCATTGCTGAGGGTGGGTATGCGACGGTTGCTGGTTAAGCGACTCGTGCAGGATCAGGTGAATGCAACGCCCGCAGGCAAGGCAGCCTTTGTCGAGTCGATGAGCGCTTCAGAATTGGCGGTCGGGACAACGGATGCGAACCACCAGCATTATGAAGTGCCAACGGCCGTGTTTCAGAGCATGTTGGGCCCGCGTCTAAAGTACAGTTGCGCGCTCTATGAGCAAGAGAATGCCAGCCTTGCCGAGGCAGAGGAGGCGATGCTGGAGCTGACCTGTGAGCGCGCCCAATTAGGCCCGAATCAACGAATTTTGGAGTTGGGGTGCGGATGGGGTTCACTCACGTTGTTTATGGCTGAAGCCTATCCCGATAGCAACATCACCGCGGTGAGTAATGCACACTCCCAAAGACAGTTTATCGAGGCTGAGGCGCAGGTAAGGGGTTTGACCAATATTACGGTGTTGACGCAGGATATGAATAACTTTGAACCGGACGGCCAATTCGATCGAGTGGTATCGATTGAAATGTTTGAGCATATGCGCAACTACCAGCGCCTGCTGGACAAGGTTTCAAGCTGGCTCGTGTCGGGCGGATTGTTGTTCTTTCATATTTTCTGTCACCGTAATCAACCGTACTTCTTTGAAGACGACAGTCAGGAAGATTGGATGGCCAGGCACTTTTTTACCGGCGGATTAATGCCGTCTTTGGACTTGCCCAAACTGTTTGAGGGCGCGCTGCAGCAGCGCAAAGTGTGGGTGGTCAATGGTCAGCATTATGCGAAAACGTGCGCGGCTTGGTTGCATAACCTCGATCAGTATAAGGCGGCAATATTGAAAACATTGACAGCCTCGGATAACCCAGACCCAGCATTAATCCTTTGGCAGCGGTGGCGAATGTTTGTCATGGCCTGTCAGGAAATGTTTGCGTTCCAAGGTGGCGAAACTTGGATGGTCGGACATTTCCTCTTTGAAAAAACGCGTCAAGAGGCTATGCCTGACGCAGCTTTAGCCGATCTTTAGAGCGAAACGCTGAAGCCGAAGGCCATAGTACGACCTCTATTCGGGCGTGCGCCATAGGGTTGGCGCGCCACTAATTTGGCTTGATCCGTCACGTTTTCAATTTTTGCAAAAATTGCTGTTCGGGCATTCAGCTCGTAATGGCTCGACAGATCTAAGGTGGTCTGTGATTCGGTTGATTCATACAGATCACAACTTGCCTTAACGCAGACGGCATCTTGATAGCCAAAGTCTAAATAGTGTGACCAGCGCGTGGTCAGAAAACCAAGGCCGATATGCAATTGATGTTGGGGCAGATATGGGATTGGGTCGCCGGTGCTGACGTCGCCAAAGAAGGCGGTGTCAGCGATGTCGGTATCGAAACGGCCATCAAGATAGGTGTAGTTTAGATTCACCGAAAGGGTAAGCCCGGTGCGGGTTGCATACTCGCGTTGCGCCGTAAGTTCCAGGCCCTGAACCGTCGCTGCATTACCGTTGAAGCTATCGCCGGGGGTGCATTGTGCGCCTGAAGACGCTGTGCACTGGCCCAATAGATTGTCGTAGTCGCTGAGGAAATAGATTGCCTCGATCGCTGTCGGCCCACTGCTTCTAAAACCCAATTCATAATTCAGCGCGGTTTCGGGCTTGACGCCCGGCGCATTGCTCGGCGTTGTAAACCCTTTGTGCACGCCGGCAACGACCGATACCGTCGGCGTGAGCGGCCATAGGAAACCAACGCCGGGCAGCAGTACCTGCACTTTGTTCCTGCGCTGGTCACGCAGGTTACCAGGGCTGCGGTCTGCGGGATCGGTTGTTCGACT
>JABGWC010000110.1 GCA_018645765.1 Gammaproteobacteria bacterium
AGTTGATGCATCTTTTAGAAGTGCTCAAGGCGCGTTTAGTCTATGCCGACATCGATGAGTTTTATTATTTAAGTCGTATGACTTTGGTTAAAGACGAGCGTCACTACGACAAGTTCGATCGCGCTTTTAGTACCTACTTCAAGGGTTTAGAGGATCTTGCTAGCTTGCTTTCTAGCTTAATACCGGACGAGTATCTGCGTCGAGAGTTTGAGAAGTCGCTCTCGAAAGAAGAGCTTGAGAAGATCGAGGGCTTGGGCGGGCTTGAGAAATTGATCGAAGCGTTTAAACGCGAGGTCGAGAAAGAAGCCCGTGGCGAAGGCGATAAAAAGGACAAAGAAGGCAAAGGTAAGAACGGTCGAGGCGAAGAGGGCGACGACAAGCGGGGTAAGAAGCGGCGCGGTAAGCGGCAGTGGGACAAACGCGACTATAAAGCCTACGACGATAATATTGAGCTCGGTACGCGTGGCTTAAAGATTTCTTTGCGCCGGATCAGAAAGCTTGCTCGGACCGGGGCAGACGACGAATTTGATATCAACAACACCATTGATAAAACAGCTAAAAATGGCGGACTGCTGGATATCGTGATGCGCCCTGAACGCCGCAACACGGTTAAAGTATTGCTGTTTTTGGACAACGGTGGTTCGATGGACGCGCATGTACGAGTGTGTGAAGAGTTGTTTTCCGCGGCGCGCAGCGAGTTCAAGCACCTAGAGACCTACTACTTTCACAACTTCATCTATGACGGCGTGTGGAAAGAACACCGGCGGCGTATGAACGAGCGCATCGATACCTTTGATATTCTGCACAAATATAGCCACGACTATAAAGTGATCTTTGTTGGCGATGCGACCATGGCGCCCTATGAGATTACGCATTCCGGCGGCAGCGTTGAGCACTGGAATGAAGAGGCGGGTGCAATTTGGATGCAGCGATTACAAGACACTTTCGATAAAGTAATCTGGATCAATCCGACGCCACAAGATACGTGGGAGTACTCAACGTCGGTGGCGTTAACCAAGAAGCTAGTCGAGGATCACATGTTTCCGCTAACCATTCGGGGTATTGAAGAAGGGATGAATGCCCTGTCGAAGTAATTAAGACGGCTGTCTTAGTGTGATTCGTGACGTTGCCCTTATTCAATGAAGTGAAAAATCATGCCGCAAGCGACACTCCGGCCCACCCTCGCGCAGCAACTTCAGGGCTGTTTGATACGAGATCGCTTCTCGCTGGCTAAACTGGCCGGCAACCCTCGCCAAGCCAAGCAATTTGAAAAACGTAAGGCGCGCTCTGAGTCGGCTGTTCAGGCTCGCCTTGCTGCTAAACCAGCGGTTCACTATCCAGAAATATTACCGGTTGTTGGGCGCCTCGAGGATTTAAAGGCCGCCATTTCAAAGCATCAAGTGGTGATTGTTGCAGGCGAAACCGGCTCGGGTAAAACCACCCAATTACCGAAAATTTGCTTGGAACTGGGGCGGGGCGTGCTTGGTACGATCGGCCACACCCAGCCGCGCCGTGTGGCGGCGCGTACCGTTGCGGCTCGCCTGGCCGAAGAGCTTGCGGTGCCAATAGGCGAGCAGGTGGGGTTTCAGATTCGTTTTGGGGACCAACCCAGCGATCGCACCCTAATCAAAGTCATGACTGACGGTATTTTGTTGGCCGAGACACAGAACGACCGATTTCTGGAACAATACGACACGCTTATTATTGACGAAGCGCATGAGCGCAGTTTGAACATTGACTTCTTACTGGGCTACATCAAACGGATTCTTCCTAAACGCCCAGACCTCAAAGTGATTATTACGTCGGCGACCATTGATTTGGAACGCTTCTCAAAGCATTTTAATGATGCGCCGGTCATTGAGGTCTCTGGTCGGACGTATCCTGTTGAAGTGCGTTACCGGCCCATGACCGAGCAGGCCGCGGAGGACGATGCCGAAGCGGGTCTGCAAATGGGGATTCTTGAGGCTCTCAACGAAATCATGATCTTAGAGCGCGGTCACCGATCGCCGGGCGGCGTGCTCATCTTTTTAGCGGGCGAGCGCGAAATTCGTGAAGTTGCGCTGTTGCTGCGAAAAAAATGGCGGGTGCCAGCAGAAATTTTGCCGCTGTATGCACGCCTTTCGGCTAAAGAGCAGAATCGCGTGTTCTCGTCCTTGCGGCAAACTCGCGTGGTGCTGACGACGAACGTTGCAGAAACCTCGCTCACTGTGCCCGGCATTCGCTATGTGATCGACCCAGGAATGGCGAGAATCTCACGATACAGCGTAACGTCAAAGATCCAGCGCTTACCCATAGAGGCGATCTCTCGCGCCAGCGCGGATCAACGTAAAGGACGTTGCGGGCGAATCAGCGATGGGGTGTGTTTTAGGCTTTACAGCGAAGAAGACTTTCTCGGTCGGCCTGAATTTACAACGCCCGAGATTCTGCGCACCAATCTGGCTGCCGTGCTGCTGCAAATGATGAAACTAAAACTGGGGGATCCCGCAAAGTTTCCGTTTATAGAGCGCCCAGAGCAGCGGCAGCTGTCGGATGGCTTTCAGCTGTTAACGGAATTGCAGGCCATTGATGGCGAACGCAGGCTGACGCGGGTGGGGCGCGATTTAGCGGATTTCCCCGTGGATTTGCGCTTGGCGCGGACCCTGGTTGAGGCCAATCGGTTTAGTTGCTTGAAGGAGGTCTTGATTATTGTCAGTGGCCTGTCTGTTCAAGACCCAAAGGAGCGGCCAGCCGACGCCACCCAAAAGGCCGATGAGGCGCACGGGCAATGGCGGCATGGTCAATCGGACTTTTTAGATTTGGTGAGGCTTTGGGAGGGCTATGAGGCAAAACGACAAGCATCAACCCAGGGCGAGCTTCGGAAGTTCTGTCGAAGCCAGTTTTTGTCCTACCTGCGAATGCGCGATTGGCGTGAGATCCATACTCAGCTCCTGCTGATTTGCCGCGACAAGAAGTTCAGAATAAACCGAGGCGAGAGTGATTATGAGCAGGTACATCGTGCTTTGCTACCTGGATACCTTGGGCAGGTCGCAGAGCGCACAGACAAGGGCGATTACGCCGGCGCGAGAAATCGCCGGTATCATATTTTTCCCGCATCGAGTCTCTTTAAGCGCAAACCAAAGTGGCTGATGGCGGCAGCGCTGGTTGAAACCAGCCGATTGTTCGCCCGCACCAATTGCGAGATCGAGCCGGAATGGGTTGAGTCTGCTGCTGAGCACTTGGTGAAGCGGCGCTATTTTGAACCGCACTTTGATGTAACCCGTGGGCAAGTACTGTGTTTCGAGGAAGTCAGCCTGTTTGGGGTTGTGTTGGTGAAGCGTCGGCAAACCGATTACTCGAACATTGACCCGAGCGGCGCGCGGGATCTTTTTATTCAAGACGCGTTGGTTATGCGACAGTTAGTGGACCGGTTTAAGTTTTTGCGCAAAAACGAAATGCTGATTGATGAAATCGAAGCATTAGAGTCTAAAAGTCGCAAACGAGACCTGCTGGTGGATCATCAAAGATTGTTTGAATTCTATGACTCGGCCTTACCGGCGACTGTGGTGAGCGAGATTGATCTAACCGAGGCGCTCAAGTCAGACCGCGGTTTGGGAGGGCGCTTGTTGCTGACCCGGGAATTTCTAATGCAGCGCGACGCAGCCATTTCCGAATCGCTCTATCCCGATGCTTTGTCCGTTGGCAATAACGCTTTGCCATTGCAGTATGCGTTTGACCCGGCCGATGCGGATGACGGCGTCAGCATTGATGTCCCGGTATCACTGCTCAATCAGGTTTCGAGCGAAAAGCTGGACTGGCTCGTGCCGGGACTCTTGCCGGAAAAATGTCTCGCCCTGATCAAGTCGCTGCCGAAAGCGTTGCGCAAGAATTTCGTGCCCGCCCCGGAGTACGCCGAAAAGGCGCTTGCCGGGCTGGATGCCGCCAAAGGCTCGCTTCGAGCGGCCTTAGCAGACCGCCTATTTCGCATGACGGGCGTTGCAATTGCCGAATCGGATTTTCAGGTAGAAGGATTGGATAAGCATCTTTCCATTCAAGTGCGGGTGGTTGATTCGTCAGGCAAGGTCCTGGGTTCAGGGCGAAACCTGGCTGCGCTTTTTCAGCAGTTTAAGGCCCGTGCGCCAGATCGTCAGGCGACGCACGCGCTCGCTCGCGTCGGTCTCAAAACTTGGGATTTCGAAACCCTGCCGGCAAGCGTCACAACCCAAGAAGGCGCGATCGAAATAAAGGGTTACCCCGCACTAGTGGATCAGATCGATCACGTGGATATCGTCGTGTTTGAAGATGTAGGCAGTGCCCACCGAGCACATGCTCAGGGTGTGGCAAGGTTGCTTGCATTGTCTTTACCAGACCAACGGCGTTACTTGCAGAAGCAATTGCCGGGTCTGAAGGCGCTGGGTTTGCAGTATGCCGCCCGAGGCGATGCCCCGCAGTTGCAGGCCGATCTGATCGACGCCATTTTTCGGCACACCTTGGTTGACGATCAGCCGCCGGTGCGCACGGCCGCTCTGTTTCAAGAACGGTTAGAGGCCCGAGGACAGTTATTTGAGCGTGGCCAGCGCCTGGTTGCGGCGCTTACGGAGGCATTAAAGACGGCAACCCGTATTGAAATTCTGCTGGCAAAGCTTGTAAGCCCGCCGGTGCAGGCAACCCGAATGGATATTGATGCACAACTGCAGTGGTTGTTTCGCGCTCGTTTCGTGACACAAATTGAAGCGCCCTGGCTGGTGTCTTATGCCCGGTACCTGAAAGCCATTGATTACAGGCTCGATAAACTGCCTGGTAATTTGGCGCGAGAGAATGACAACTTGGCCAAAGTGGCGCGCTTCCAAATGCGGTTGGCCGGGCTGAGTGTAGCGCAGCGACGGCTGGCCGGTGAATTCGAATGGCTGCTGCAAGAGTATCGGGTCTCGCTGTTTGCACAACCGGTTGGCACGCGAGTCCCCATCTCTGAAAAGCGGCTCGAAAAGGCTTGGACTGAGCTTGAATCAGCGCTACGCTAATCGCGGCAATTTGCCGGTCTCAATCGGTGAAGGAGGTTGAGTGCAATGGTTTCGATCGTGTTGAGGTTCTGATGTTGAACGATTGTTAATGTCAGACAACGCAAACATTTACCTCGTTTGTGGCGAAGACCCTTTATGCCCTGTTGGTGATTGGGTGCATCGTCAGCTTCATGATAACCCTCGGGTAAAAGTGGTTTCAGTGGATGCCTTGGCGCGCGTAATCAATGGATTCCCCCTTAGTCCGGCACTCTTGGTGATTCAAGCGGGCGACGCTCTTACCCAATGCCTGCCGCAGTTTGCCAGCTGGATGCAGCGCTGGCCCAGTTTGCAAATGCTCTTGTTTGGGTCCGTGTCGGCAGCAGATCTGGAGGCGTTCTATGGCCAGGGCGGGTGTGATCTCGTGCCTGCGGCGCTCAGCAATACCGATGAGTTCTCCAGTTACTGGCAGGCCAAGCTCGATTACTTTGAGCGGCAGGCCAAAGTCGAACATCAAAAAACACAAGCGACGCGAAAGCTGCAGGCCATGGCCGCAAATTTACTGGTGGTGGAGGAAGACCAGGCGTTGGGTGCGAGCGTTCAAAAAATGTTGATGCCTGAGGCGCCGCTTAATTTGAAGGGCCTGACGGTTGCGCATGACATCCGGCCATCGCTCATGCTAACCGGTGATTTTATACAATATAGTTCGATCCGAGCCCATGAAGTGCTGTTCTGCCTTGCAGATGTTTCGGGTCATGGCACAGGGAGTGCGTTGGTTACGGTACTGCTTAATGAGCAGTTAGAGCGTTTGGCGCTGATGGCGTCGGAGGACGCGAGCCTCTCGGTCGGGCGCATGATGGCGCAAATCAATGCGGCCTTGTGCGAGGCGGTCTTTGATCATCATGTAACGTGTGTGCTGGGAATTATTGATCTTCGGAATAATCAACTGCGGTATTGTTCAGCGGGCCATTTCCCGCATCCTTTGCTGGTACAAAATGGCGCAGTACAGGTGCTGGAAGCGGGTGAATTACCCCTAGGTTTATTGAAATCTAAGGAGTATGATGCCGTCCAGCTTGCGTTGGCAACTGAATTTAAGTTGCTGATCATGTCGGATGGGGGCTTACAAGGCCTGCGCG
>JABGWC010000305.1 GCA_018645765.1 Gammaproteobacteria bacterium
CGGGCCTAACAATCCGATTCGATTTATTCATGATGTGGGTGCGGGTGGTTTATCGAACGCTCTGCCCGAGCTGGTTAAAGATGGTGGGTGTGGCGGCGCGTTCGATTTGCGCGCGATTCCGAGTGCTGAGTCGAAGTTGTCGCCGCTAGAGCTCTGGTGTAACGAGGCGCAGGAGCGGTATGTCCTGGCGATCGGCCCCGAGCAGCTCGAACAGTTCCTGTTCTTGTGCGAGCGAGAACGCTGTCCGGTTGCGGTTGTCGGGCGGGCGATCAAGGCGCCGCATTTGACCGTTAAGGATCCCTTGTTTGAGGACCAACCGGTTGATTTGCCCATGTCGGTGTTGTTTGGCAAGCCGCCAAAGTTGCATAAACAGGCAACAAAAATAAAGCGCGAGGCGCCAAGGCAGCCGCTAACCGCGACGCTCGACGAAGCGGTTGAGCGGGTATTGGCCCACCCGAGTGTCGGCAGTAAAAGCTTTTTAATCACCATCGGGGATCGCAGTGTTGGCGGGTTGGTCGCTCGGGATCAGATGGTGGGTCCGTGGCAAATACCGGTTTCGGATGTGGCGGTCACGGCGGCTGGCTTTAAGGATTGTGTGGGTGAAGCGATGGCGGTCGGTGAGCGAACGCCGCTGGCTGTGTTCAATGGGCCAGCATCGGGTCGGATGGCCGTGGCCGAGGCCTTAACCAATTTGTCAGCGGCCAATATTGGCGCTTTGACTCAAGTGAAGTTGTCGGCTAACTGGATGGCCGCCAGTGGTCATGCCGGCGAGGATGCCAGTCTTTATGAGACCGTTGAGGCCGTGGGAATGCAAATGTGTCCTGCGCTTGGGATCTGCATTCCGGTAGGTAAAGACTCGATGTCGATGCAGACCAAATGGCGTCAAAACGACGAGGACAAACAGGTCACGTCACCCGTGTCTTTGATTATTTCCGCGTTCGCGCCGGTTATAGACATTGCTCAGACCTTAACGCCTGAGCTCTCAAAGCGGCCTAGCCGTTTAATCCTCTTAGAATTGCCGGGCGGGCATCGACGCCTTGGAGGCGCGATTATCCAACAATGTTTTTCCCAGATGGATGCCGATGTGCCGGATGCAACCGACTTCTCAAGCCTCAAGGCTTTGTGGGCGGTGCTTCAGGATCCAGCATTGCGTGCCACGATTCTCGCGATGCACGATCGCTCCGATGGTGGGCTGTTCACCACATTAGTTGAGATGGCTTTTGCAGGACATTGTGGTTTAACCCTTGAGATACCGAAGGAGGAGCCCTTGCTCCCGTTTCTGTTTAATGAAGAGGTCGGTGTTGTGCTTCAAATTGAATCTGAGAGCCTTAATTTCTGGTCGGAGAACATGCGTGCCCGAGGCCTGTGCATGCTCGATCTGGGGGCGCCGCAACCGGAGCAGCAGATCCGGGTTTTACAAGATTCGCAACCCGTTGCGTGCTTTGCGCGGGGCATGCTCGCTCAACGCTGGTCAACGGTCAGCTACCAGCTGCAGAGCCTCCGTGATCATCCCGAGTGTGTTGAGGAGGCGTTCTCAGTGCTTGCGGATGACGCCGACCCTGGACTGAGTATGGCGGTGCCAGCCGGCGTGACGGCCGCGCTGGTAGCGCCGATGGTTAGCCTGGGCGTCAAACCCAGGGTTGCGATATTGCGAGAGCAGGGCGTTAACAGTCAGGTGGAAATGGCGGCGGCGTTCACGGCAGCAGGCTTTGAAGCCGTTGATGTCCATATGAGTGATTTGATTAGCGCGCGGCGATCTTTGGAGGGCTTTCAGGCGCTCGCAGCCTGCGGCGGATTCTCCTATGGCGATGTTTTAGGTGCTGGGTCCGGTTGGGCCAAAAGTATCCTAATGAATGCAGGGATTGCCGATCAATTCGAAGCTTTTTTTCATCGTCCTGATACGTTGGCACTGGGCGTTTGTAACGGTTGCCAAATGCTGTCTCAGCTGACGGACCTGATTCCTGGCGCTGAGCATTGGCCGCGGTTTGTCAGAAATCGCTCAGAGCAGTTTGAAGCCCGGTTTTCAATGGTCGAAGTGATGCCCAGTCATAGCGTGTTGCTAAAAACGCTAGAAGGCGCCTATTTACCGATTGTGGTTTCACACGGGGAGGGGCGTGCGGCCCTGTCGGACTCAGCGGCGCAACAGCTCGCTGCCAATCAACAAATTGCGATGCGATTTGTCGGTAATGATGGCGCGCCGACGCAGCGTTATCCGGCGAACCCGAATGGTTCACCCGGCGGCTTAACGGCGGTGGCATCCTTGGATGGTCGAGTTACGGCCATGATGCCGCATCCAGAGCGATCCTTCCGCGGTGCTCAGTGGTCTTGGCAACCACAAGGTTTGGGTGAACTGAGTCCCTGGGCGATGATGTTTAAATCCGCGGCAACCTGGTTGCGCTAAACAGCGGTTGGCCGTGGGTCGATTGTGGCCTCTCGAGTGATGAAGACACCTTGGCGCTGATCTGAAAAGAAATGCTCAAGGGTTTGCGTGATGGCCGCGAAGGAGAGTTCAGACCAGGGGATATCGGCTTCTGCGAAAAGTTTGGTCTCAAGACTTTCGATGCCCGAGAAAAAATCAAGATCCAGAAGCCTTGCTTTGTAAAAGACATACACCTGAGAAATGTGCGGCAGGCTGAAAATAGTATAGAGCGTATCGATCTCAACGCGGGCATTGGCCTCTTCCATAGTTTCTCGCAGGGCGCCCTGTGAGATAGACTCTCCGTTTTCAAGAAATCCGGCGGGTAAAGTCCATTTTCCATAACGTGGTTCGATGGCGCGTCGGCATAAAAGAACTTGATTTTCATACACCGGGATACACCCCGCGATGATTCTAGGATTTTGATAATGGATCACATCACAATGCCCGCAGACAAAGCGTTGCCGCGTATCGCCTTCGGGAATTCTTTGAGCGACAGTGCCGCCGCATTGACTACAATATTTCATGGGTCAATGATAAAGGTTTGTGCTCGGACTGCACAGCGGTGCGAACCACTGTGATCACTTTATTGCGATCAAGACTTGCAGCGTTGCGCCTCAGCCCGCGCCCAGAACTGTATCGTGATCGAGCCGAGGCGGCCGTTATGGTCCTAATTCGGTTAGGTTTAACGCCCACGGTCGTCCTGACGGTCCGCGCAAGCGCTCTGTCTTCTCACGCGGGTGAAGTGGCCCTTCCAGGTGGCAAGCGGGACCTAGACGATGCGGATCTTGCTGCGACGGCCCGACGAGAAACGGTGGAAGAATTGGGCGTTGGCGCGGATCAGATTGAGTTGATTGGCGAGCTGCCTAGCCTTATCTCAAAACATGGTCTTTGGGTAACGCCCTTTGTCGGGATGATATCTGAAGGCACTGGTTTGAAGCCGAATCAAGATGAAGTCAGCGACGTTTTTGAGGTGCCTTTGTCCTGGTTAGAAAAAGACATAAGAGTTGCCACTGAGCGTTTGGCGCGCCAAGGTGTGGTTCAAATGGCGCCAATTTATGAGTTTGATGGGTATCGAATTTGGGGACTAACGGCGCTGATCTTGTTGGATTTTCTAACCCTTGCATTAAGCCCCGCCGAGGGCGCGTAATGCTTACGCAGTCGATTATTTAAGGAGTACTGATGATTTATAAACTGGATGATTTGAGTCCCGAAGTTCATGCCGACACTTGGGTTGCAGAGAGTGCCGCCGTGATTGGGCAGGTCGTTTTGGGCGCAAGGGTAAGCGTTTGGTTTAATGCCGTTTTACGGGCAGAAAATGCCGCCATTCACATTGGTGAAGATTCAAATATACAAGATGGCTCGGTCTTGCATGTGGACCCAGGGATGCCCTTAACGATTGGCAAACGGGTGACCATTGGCCATAAGGTGATGCTTCACGGTTGTAGCATCGGCGATGAGTCGCTGATTGGGATTAACGCGGTGGTTTTGAATGGTGCCAAAATCGGTAAAAATTGTCTGATTGGCGCGAACACGTTGATTCCAGAGGGTAAAGAAATCCCGGATGGCTCGTTGGTCATGGGCTCGCCGGGTAAAATCGTCCGGACCTTAACCCCGGAGCAGATGCAGGGATTAAAGCTCAGCGCCCAGCATTACGTGGAGAATTCTCAGCGGTATAAGCGGGGGTTGGTCGCGGTGTAAAATGCCAGTAAGACTTGGCATCATGCGCCCTCGGGGTTATATTGCTGTCTGATATCGACTGTTTTCAAAGGTTTACTTGGCACGATGATGCAAAAGCCCACCATCAACGAAAAGCCGCTGCGCGTTCTTGCGCCCCTTCTGCTGTGCGGTTTACTAGGCCTGCTACGACTGCCGTTGTAGGCGGCCAATATCAATTCCTACATCGTTTGAAATCTATCGGCTGCATTAGCCGAACAACACCAATCGATCGAGATCAAACACTATGAGTTCTAACACCAATCAATTTCCAAAAATGGCGGGCCAGAAGGTCATGCCGTATCAAAAATACAAAGCCTTTAAGGCTATTGGGCTGAAAGATCGAACCTGGCCTGATCAGGTTATTGAGCACGCGCCGAGATGGTGTAGCGTGGATCTGCGGGATGGCAATCAAGCGCTGATCGAACCGATGACCCCGAGCGAAAAGCAAGCGATGTATGATCTGCTTTTGGGAATTGGTTTTAAGGAAATCGAAGTCGGCTTTCCAGCGGCATCTCAAACTGATTTTGATTTTGTCCGAAAGATTATTGATGAGGGCTTGATTCCTGACGACGTGACCATTCAGGTTTTGTGTCAGGCGAGAGAAGACTTGATCACGCGCACCATCGAGGCCGTGTCAGGCGCCCGGCGGGTTATCTTTCACTTATACAATTCAACCTCAACGCTTCAAAGACGGGTTGTCTTTGGTATGAGCCCACCTGAGATTATTGACCTCGCGACGCGCGCGACCGAAATGGTGAAACGGTATACTCAACCTTTGGTGGATGCGGGAACCGATGTCGTGCTCGAGTATTCGCCTGAGAGTTATACCGCGACCGAAATGGATTTTGCGGTTGAGATCTGCTCTGCGGTGATGGACGTTTGGGGGCCAACGCCCGATAAAAAAATAATTTTGAATTTACCCGCAACCGTTGAAATGGCGACGCCCAATATCTACGCGGACCAGCTCGAGTATTTTATGCGCGCTCTGCCCAATCGGGATGCAGCCGTGATTAGCTTGCACACGCACAATGATCGGGGAACTGGCGTTGCGGCTTCTGAGCTCGGATTAATGGCTGGGGCCGATCGAATCGAGGGGACCTTGTTTGGTAATGGCGAGCGCACTGGCAATTGTGACCTTATCACGATGGCCATGAACCTCTTTTCACAGGGGGTTGATCCAGAGTTGTATTTGGCTGACATGGCCAAGATTGTGGCGGTGTCTGAAGCCTGCACCAAAATCCCGGTTCATGTTCGCCAACCCTATGCCGGCGAGCTGGTGTTTACGGCTTTTTCGGGCTCGCATCAGGATGCGATCCGAAAAGGGATGAATCATGTTGAGTCAGGCTCAGATGGCGCCTGGGAAGTGCCCTATTTGCCGATCGACCCAGCCGATGTTGGTGGCTCTTATCGCGAAACGGTTCGGGTCAATAGCCAATCAGGCAAAGGTGGTGTTGCCTTTATTTTGGAGAATTACTTCGATGTGCACCTGCCGAGGGAGCTCTTGCTTGAGCTCAGCCCGCTGGTTCAGAAGGAGTCTGAGGCCGATGGTGGCGAACTCAAGCCTGCTCGGATTTGGGAAGCTTTTATTCGCGAGCTGGTCGAGGTTACGGGGCCCTATCAATTAATCGACTATGAGGTGCGATCCGTTGGTGGCGAACGGGAGCATTGTTTGGCGCGGGTTCAGGTTGCTGAGAACGAAATTAAAATTGAAGGCGAAGGCACTGGCCCGATCGATGCTTTTGTGAACGCGCTGGCCTCGACGCTGAACGAGTCCATCAATGTTGTCGACTATCAAGAATATGCGCTCAATGAAGGCAGTCAAGCGAAGGCGATCAGTATCATCAAGATAGCGGATTCGAAAGACAATAAGTGTTTTGGGGTTGGGATTAGCCCGAACACGACAACAGCAGCTTTTAAATCAATCATTGCCGCGTTGAACCGGCTTTGGCGCTAAAGCAAGTATCGGTTGCTGCTCGCAGGCCCAAGGTGGCGAGTCTCGCAGCGTCTCGCCTTAGGTAGGCCCTGGGGCCCAACTACTGGGACCAACGTTTGAATGCTCATGATTCAAAGCGTGGGACCGCATAGAGCGCGAGCGCTGGCTTTGCAGGGGACTTGATTCGCTTAATGCGATTGGATGTTCGGGTAATGTGACGTAACGGATTTGCTGCGACGTTAATTGAAACCGATATGAGGTGCGCCAATGGATGCCCAATGGGTCTTAGTAATGTGCGTCATCGCGCTGTCGATTGGGCTCTACAGAATGAGTCGCAGGATTGATCAGAAAATTGATCAGGCGATCGCACAAAGTACATCGAATCCGTTGGTCCCGGGCGGAGCCACCGCGCCTTCAGAAGAATTGGGCGACGATAGTTTTTGGAAATGGTTTCAATCAAGCAAAGTGGCCTCAATCGTCGTTCGTCGGCAAGTGATCTTGAGTGTAAATCCGGCAGCGGAGCAGTTATTGGGGCGCAGCTTAAGCGATCTAAAAGATCGGCCGGCTTCGGCGTTTATGACGCAGTCCAGTGCCGCCTTCACGGAAAAGGTGGGTATAGAGCCGGAGTTATCTGAACGAGAATACGAAATCGTCAAGTCAGACGGTGAGGTGATTACGATTGTAACGCAACCCTCTATGCTGTCCCTTGGCGGCGAAAATACTCGTGTTTTGATGATCTTTGATGTAACCGAGCAACGCAGACGCGAAGCCATTCTTCGAGATTCGGAGAAGACCCTTGAGTCCGAGTTGAGCCAGAAATCGGCCTCATTGGGTGAGGCGCAGACGTATCTGAACCTGGCCCTAGAGCACTTTTCGGAAGGCTATATTCTGGTCGATCCGTCCCAGATGATCCGCTTTCTAAATCGCAGGGTCAGAGCGATTTTTCCGGAAGTGGCTCAGATGCTGCGTCCTGAGGTGGAATGGATCCAAGTGATCGATGCGATGCTCGATCAGGGGCTGATCCTCGCGCCGTCGGGTGCGGATAAAGCCGTCGTAAAAACTTGGTTTGAGCAGGGCAGTCTCGCGGGGTTTGCTCAGCAGGATCTTGAGCTGAACGGTCACCGCTGGGTTCGAGTCACGATCAAAAGTTTGCCTGCAGGTGATCAGATTATTACCGTGGTTGATATTTCAGAGCTCAAAGCGGCCATTGAAAA
>JABGWC010000159.1 GCA_018645765.1 Gammaproteobacteria bacterium
GTATTCCCCTCGGTCGTTTTATCGCCTCCAGTTGTTCGCCTGCCGTTAATTGCTGCAACACTTGAATTGCATAGCTCAATCCTGAAAAAACAGACCTCTGAACCCCCAAAAGCACCAATACAATAATGAAAACCGCTGCGACGATTGAATAGATCATAATCCGATTGAATTGCTTTTCTGTGGCCAACAGCTCAGCAACATCCCGCTGCAATACAACTGCCATTTGGTGCGTCACGGATGCCTCTTCACCAAGCGGCAGGGCCATGAGGGATAGCCCTTGCTCGGGCAACAAAACTTGCTTCATCTCGGTGAGACCGACGAGGGTATTCGCATTCCCTTCAGAGGAAGCACTTTCGCTGTCACGCGGCGTGCCGGCAAGGTTCGCAATCTTGGCTTCGATGCTCATCTCTTGCTGGAATTCCTCGACGATACGATCAAGAGATTTTCCGAGCACTACGATTAATCGAGATTCCTGGTTAATTGTGATCGGGAAGGCCGTAACAAGGTTCGTGTGTTCTTCCTCGGAAGTGTAGTGAACCATATAACCTGACCAGGCTTGATTGGCCGAAGCCATTGTCTCATAGAGCTCAAATCGAGACCCTTTATCTAAAAAGGTTGTGTCATAAATCGACGAACACGGATTGTAACGCCTCGAAAAAATCGATTTCCGACAGGCAACCTGCTCGAGTGTCTCGGCATCAATAATGGCATAAAAGAGTAAATTTTGGCGCTGCAGGGCCGGCCCAAAAAAGCTTCTAAGATATCGATCCGCATCTTTTTGCGCGTTTGAACTGAGTAAGGCTGACAACATGGGGTTCATCACATCGCCCTGAGTGATGTTGCTGAAGTCGGTAAAATAATTACTGCGATTCATACCCGCTTTAAAATTTAGGGGGTCTGTATTTTCTTGAAGCCAAAACCCTCGTCGATCACCGTCTGAGGTATAAGCCGCAAAATTACGCTTTTCCTCTAAAACGATTCGATTCCATGCGTCTCGATAGATATTCAGTCTCAGGTCGACTTCGGCCTCTTTTTGAGCCTGCTCTTTTAACGAACTGACATACCAAACCGAAAACGCGCTCCCTACCGCTCCCGCAATCGAGAGGACCAACAGAATTGTTCGAATTTGCATTCTTTACCCTCTTCAACCCGTCAGCTGGTATCTAGCGAGCGATTTCTACCATTTCCGCTGTTCGGTCATACTGTGTCGGTAGATGCTGTGTCATAAAAATACCGTAGACGTCATTTTTCAAATCAATCCAGAAACCGGTATTGGCCGCACCGGCCCAAAAATAATAGTCATGGTCATCGGTGCGAGTTAGATTGCCGCCTTCAAGCAATCGAATACCCAACCCATAACTAAACCCTGCGTTGTTCGCCGACGGTCCAAAATTATAAACGAGCCCCTCATCTTCTAAGCCTGCTGGAAGCTGGTTTTGAAACAATTGATTGCCGATCTGGGCATCGAGAAATTGTCGTTGCCCGACGCGAAAGCCATTCGAAATAACGGCCAATAACTTGGCGTAATCTCGCGCCGTGCTCATCAACCCTGCGCCACCACTCAGGTACCCAGCATCACTAACGCCAAAATTTTTGTGCCCTTTGGGTAAATTCTGATAAGGCTGATAACGACGGTAGACCCCTGGAATCGGGTAAGTCGCAACACGGGGTGAGTACATCGCGGCGAGCCGGTCACGCTTTACTTCTGGTACTGTGAAATGTGTGTCAGTCATTGCAAGAGGTTCTAATACCAACTCAGTGATGACAAGATCCAAAGGCTTGCCTGTGACAATCTCAAGAACCCTCGCAACTACATCGATCCCAACCGAGTAAACAAAGGCCTCCCCCGGTTGAAAAACCAAAGGCAATTGGACAAGTTGTTCCACATGATTTTCTAGCGAGCCCAACTTACTCTCTGCGAGACCATCAATTGCAAAAAGGCCAAGATCGGCGTAAACCTTGGCGATTTCTTCACGGCCCGTGATGTCTTGACTGTAAGTCAAGCCCGAGGTGTGTGTCAGCAGGTCATGAATCGTGAGATCTCGATCAAGCGCCTCTGTTGGGTTGTCGAGATCACCTTCTGGAACGACTAACAGATTGGAGAATTCGGGAATGAATTGCTTGACCGGATCCGTCAGATTCAGTTGTCCCTGCTCTACCAATTTCAGGGTCGCCAAGCTGACGATAGGTTTCGTCATTGACGCAATGAAGTATAAAACATCTTGGCTAGGTAGAAGACTAGCCTCCTCGTCAGCAAAGCCTCGAGACAAATCAACAACCTGCTGACCGTTTTTATAGACAGATAGGTAGTAACCCGGAATGAGCTGCTCATCAACCATCGGATTCAACAGATTGGCGTACTCTTGCGTCAATGGACTGAGCACAGCCACTTCGTCTGCGGTTGCCACGAGCATCATCAAAGACAGTAACAATGCAAAGAATGCCGGTGGCGACGTGTCTCGTTTACTCATTTTATCATTCTCGCTTCATCGACTAACGCCTCGATTTGATCACTCAAGTTGTATCTTGGCGGCCAAATATGGGTAAAGAAAACACCAACGCTGCCATCTTGTCCATCTATCCAGAAAAAAGTATTCGCGGCACCGCCCCAAAAGTAATAGTCCGCTCGGTCAGAGCCATCCTCCTCTAATTTGATACCGAACCCACCACCAAACTTCATGTATTGAGCCGCCTCACCAAACGCAACTTCAAAGGCTTCCAGCCCTAATTCGGGCATCAAATCTTGGAAATGTATCGCCGCAGTCTCCGCCGATAAATACCGCACACCATTCAGCACACCGCCATTGGCAACCATTTCTGCATACTTTAGAAAATCT
Source organism: Gammaproteobacteria bacterium (assembly GCA_018645765.1). GTDB lineage: Bacteria > Pseudomonadota > Gammaproteobacteria > Pseudomonadales > Azotimanducaceae > UBA9926. The sequence goes on from JABGWC010000159.1 coordinate 2,838, forward strand.
TGTGCGGTTGAATACATGCCACCCCCGCCACTATCAAAGGTTGGGGCCTGTCCCCAACCATCATAAGGCAGGCCAAATGGTGCGGTTTCTACAATGTGCCACTCAATTTCCGAACCAGGAATGGGGGCTGCTGGATTTCTTAGCGACTCCGGCTCATAAAAGCGAGCAAACCGATTTCTCGCTTCGGGCCGAACACGGAAGGCCGTATCGGTCATACCCATTGGTTTAAAAAAGATTTCGTCCAAATAGTCACCCAAACGCTGACCGGTGACTTTCTCAATGACCGCGCCCAATACATCGACACTAACAGAATAGTTAAAAGAGGCTCCGGGCTGCGCAACCAGTGGGATTTGGGCAAGCATTTCTAAATTTTCTTCAAGACTAACCTTTTGACTCATCACTTCTAACTCAGCGTATTGATAAGCGACGTCTCCAAGCCCAAGGACGAGCGGGTTATAGGTAAAGCCTGAGGTATGCGTCAGCAAATTTCTAATCGTGATCGGCGCTCTGGCAATTTCAAACGGCACATCCAAATCACCCATTGGCGCAACAACCATGCTTTCGAATTGAGGAAAAAATTTAGACAGCGGGTCGTCCAAACTCAAGACCTCATCTTGTATCAATCTCAGGACCGCCGATGAAACGATCGGTTTACCCATTGATGCAACCCAAAAAATCGTATCTGCCCCGACTGGAACGCTGCCCCCTAACTCCGTATCCCCTCGATAAGCCGCGTAAACGCTCTTTCCATTTTTACGAATCTCGACGGCATAGTTCGGTATCTGTCCTTTTTCATAAAGGCCATCCAAGAGCACTTTGATTTCGGCTAGCTTCGCTTGATCGTATTCGACTGTTTCGGCAAAAAGTGATGGAACAGAAGCGCTAAATAAAACAGCCATCAATAACGAACGAATAACCATCCAGTACTGAGCCACATTCACATTTCTAGAGTCCATAGCTTATCCTTTTAATATTTGAATTCCGCTTTACGAGACGACTTCATGGCCTTCGTACTATTAAGTCGAAGCGCCAACACAAAACAATCACTCTTTGCGCACAACGATAAATCTACTGTGCTGAGACCTATTAACCAATGTTAGTTCGAAATTGGACTCGAGCCCATGCGATTTTCGTGACAAAGACCTGATAAAAAAGCCCCTAGGGCCTTGATGTATCGTTCTTTTAGCCCCTTTAGGGTTGCCAGCAGGGATATACCGACTGGCATCTCATTTCGGGCAATTCCTTCACCTTTTATAATTTAAAGTCTACGCCCGTTAGACCTTCTGAAACCTGCCAAAGCCGTTCCCAAAGCTGGGAATCGCGCGCAGCAGGATCGATTACCGCGCGTTTTGCTGATCGAGCAAACTCCCCCCAACCCGCCGGACCATAATAGTCGCCGCTAATTGCATCAGGATCTGTCGCGGCTCGAAGGGTTGGCAGCGCGCCCTCGGCTGATGAATTCATGATCAACTCTAAGGGCAAAAACAAGTATTTTAACGGCCCAAGGTGGCGACCTAATTCTGTATTCGACCCACCCGGGTGACAGGCGATCGCCTTCAATCCAAACTCGGCTTGAGCAAGCTTTTCACTCAGGGCGAGGGTAAACAAAATGTTGGCGAGCTTACTCATTTGATAGCGCTTCATCCGGCTATAACTTCTATCAGCCTGAAGGTCATCAAAATCGATCTTACCGCCGCGGTGCGCCAAACTACTGACCGTCACAATTCGGGCATCGGGCTGCTGCTTCAAGAGCGGCAATAAGTGCCCCGTCAGGGCAAAGTGTCCTAGATGGTTAACCCCAAATTGCAGTTCAAACCCATCTTGGGTGCGCGTTTTTGGCGGCACCATGACACCCGCATTATTGACCAGCAAATCCAATTGACCCTCTGCAAGCACTTGCTCAGACGCCGATCGAATTGACGCGAGTGATGTTAAATCTAGTTCGACCCACGCAAGGCTCGCACGCGGCGCGCGCGCCCGAATGGCAGTCATCGCCTTCAATGCGCGCTGCTCATCACGACAGCCCAGTAATACCCGGGCGCCTTTTTCGGCCAAAACCCGCGCCGTATCAAAGCCAATGCCCGTGTTGGCACCTGTCACGAACGCCGTTTTACCAACTTGACTCGGCACCTGATTTTCCCTGTAACGCGCTGACAACCGCTTACTCCTTACACCGATTCCTGAAATTCTGTTATCGATCGCCGTCTATCGCCCAAGCGCTTGGCACCACCTCGCGCCTAAGCCCGGAACGGCATCCAACCGACCGTTGCTCCGATACAGATAATAAGCCTATTTGCACCGACAACACGAAAGCGCAAATCAATAAAAATTGCGCCGAGTGCTCGTACCCACCCCGTTACGGTTTTAACCGCGCTGGAATTCTCGAATCACTTCGCCAGGACGGCTGCCGCTGTGCGCACAGTTCTCCACAACCACCTGACCCGCGACCAAGGTCGCAGAATACCCCGAGCTCTTCACAATGAATCGTCCGCCACCGTGGGGGAAATCATTAACGTATTCCGGATGATGCGTCGCCAGCCGGTCGTAATCGATGACATTGATATCCGCGACATACCCTTCTTTTAAAACACCGCGATCTTTTAGGCCCAATACCTCGGCCGATTGCTGCGTGATTTTATGAATCGCCGCAGGCAAGGTGTACACCTTTTGCTTGCGCGTTAATTCGCTCAGCAAGACGGTCGGCGAATCGGTATCGGTAAAGATCCCCACATGCGCGCCCGCATCGCCCAACA
>JABGWC010000307.1 GCA_018645765.1 Gammaproteobacteria bacterium
ATTTTGTTTCTGTTTTTACCAGTATTGGTCTTCGAGGCTGCTTTATCCCTTGATGCTCGCCGTCTCATGAGCGATATGGGGGTGGTTTTGGTTTTAGCGGTGCTCGGACTGGTGCTGTCCACGGTAATTGTGGGCACAGTGATGTCAGCCTATACCGGTATGGCGCTCATGACCTGTTTGCTCCTCGGGACGATTTGCTCTGCAACCGATCCGGTTGCAGTGGTTGGGGTATTCAAAGAAGTGGGCGCGCCAACTCGATTGGCGACCTTGGTTGAAGGCGAGAGTCTGTTTAACGATGCGACTGCGTTGGTCTTGTTTGCCATAATTAGTGCGCTAATGATTGAGGGACTGCCCTTCGAGCCCATTACTGCCGCTATCGGATTCTTGAAAGTCTTTTTGGGTGGCGTTGTTGTTGGACTCTTTACCGCCTTTGTCTTTGGTCACATCATCGATTTGATCAAAAATAGCCCATTGGTGAATCATGCTCTCAGCGTTGCGTTAGCTTATTTCTCATTCATCTTTGCCGAACACTTTTTACATGTGTCGGGTGTCATGGCGGTGGTCAGCGCAGGATTGTATTTTAGTGCAACTTCTGACCGAATCTTAAATCTACGAGAGATCCACGCGCTCCACGAAGGCTGGGAGCAACTTGGCTTTTGGGCGAATTCAATCATTTTTGTTGTGATGGGTATCGTGATCGCGAGTTTCATGGTTGATATGGATCGAGCCATGATCGGCTCGCTTTTTGTTTTGATTGCAACCGCTACAGCGGCCCGGTGTTTAATCGTTTTTGGATTGCTGAGCGTTTTTGAACGCTTGAGACTGATTGGCCCTGTTTCAGGGGCTTATAAAGCGGTGATGACTTGGGGTGGTCTTCGAGGAGCCGTGTCTTTGGCGCTGGCATTGATTGTTTTGGAAAATACGCAATTCGCTGAAGCAGATAAACGGTTTATTGTCGTCTTGGTCAGCTTATTCGTGCTGTCAACTTTATTTGTGAATGCAACCACGATCAGTGTCTTAATGCGGTGGTTAAAACTGGACCGACTCTCTAATGTGGATGAAGTCTTGCGCGCGGGTGCGTTGATTGAGATTCGCAATACAACCGCTGCGCTGCGGAACCAAAGCCCAGTAAAGCCGATAGCGGCTGCTGCGGCGGGCGTTACGGCTGAGGTGGGCGAAAGCGCGGAGCAGACGCTGGATGCGCCGACATTGCCCGAGGTGACAGCGCAGGAGTGGACAACACTCGGGCTCTCGGTGCTGATGGGGTTGGAGCGCAGGCAATACAAGCAGATGCTGGATCAAGATGCGATTGATGGCCAGCTTTTTGGTCGGTTAGTTCAATTTGTTGAAGATGGCTTGGATACGCTTCGACATGAGGGGCTGCCGGGGCTAGAAGCCAAGGGTGCTAGAGAGGCTGATTTCGGCGCTGATTTTAAATTTGCTGTTTGGTGTCATCGGCATCTGAGTATTGCGCGGTTCCTTGAGCATCGCCTCGGGCGGCGGTTTGAGTTACTTTCTGCAAAGAAGCTGGCGTTAGAGGCGGTGATGGCTATGCCGACGCCGGTCTTGTTTGGCTCCATGGGTGAGGCGCAGGCTGACGCGGTTCATCAAGCTATAGCACAGCGATTGGTCGGCCTTAAAAAAAATCTCAATGCCTTATCGGCGCAATTCCCCGATTACTGTGCGGCGCTGGAACAACGCCTGCATGATCTTAATTTGGTTAATCTGGAGCTCGACACTTTGGGTCGTTTAGCGGGCGCTATGATGGTGTCAGCGGATGTAGCAATCAAACTTCGGAGCCCCTTAGAAGCGAAAAAACAACAGGCTGGTTTGATGCCTGCACTCGAGATTTCTCTGAGCGTCAAAGACTTGATTTTAAAAGTCCCGCTGTTTGCAGCTTTGACTGAGGACCAAGCTGATGCGTTGGCTTTACAAGTAACCCCTGTAGTGTTTTTACCAGGCGAGGTAGTTTGTGAGGAGGGCGATATTGGCGAGGCTATGTACTTTATTGGAAGTGGCGCGGTCGAAGTCACCTTGCCGCAAGGACCCATCCTGTTAGGTTCAGGCGAGTTCTTTGGGGAGCTCGCCCTAATTACGGACAGCCCAAGAGTTGCGGATGTTCATGCCGCGGGCTTTTGCGAGTTGTTAGCTCTGGACCGGGCTCAGTTTGATTCCTTCTTGGCCGCATTCCCGGAAGTGAAGGACTCGGTCATGGCCGCAGCAAAGCAGCGGATCGAAGGCACGTCAGAATAGTTTAAGGCGCGAGAACAGCCACCTCATCTGGTCAGACCCGGTCCTTAGATTGCCGGTCAGGCGCACGCTTAGGCCTTAAGGATAAAGCCGTGCCGGTCCAGGGGGAACTGCCGAATCCTTTTGCCTGTCGCGTGAAATAGGGCATTTGCTACCGCGGGTGCGATCGGCGTCGTTGCTTGCTCACCCACCCCGGTGGGCGGCGCATCACTTTGCATAATGTGAACTTCGACGGCAGGCATCTGATTAAATCGTAATGCCCGAGCGTCATGAAAGTTGCTTTGTTGGACCTGGCCATCCACCAAATCGATCGCGCCGTACGCCACCGCGTTGAGTCCCAGCATCACGCCGCCATGAATTTGGGCCTCGATTCCCAAGGGATTGACGGCAAAACCGCAATCGACCACGCAGACCACGCGATCAACGGTGAAGGTGCCATCGCGGGCGACCGTCACTTCGACCGCTTGTGCGATGGGGGACACTGAATAGACTCTAGCTGCCACACCGCGCCCCCGTCCGGCTGCCAAGGGTTGATCCCAGTCTGCGGCTTCTTTGAGTCGCAAGAGCAATTGGTGCATTCGGTCATTATCCTGGGTCAGATGCAGTCGAAGCGCTAAGGGGTCTTTACCACCGAGGTGGGCTAGCTCGTCTAAAAAGCATTCGTAGGCAATCCCTGTGTGCGTGTGTCCCACGGCTCGCCATTCATGGGGTCGTACGCCGATCTTTGGCGGGTTGTGACTTTCAACACGGTGATGGGGGATTCGGTACGACGTGCCGTAGGGGAAGACGCCGAAGGGTTCCTGCAAGCAACCATCGACAGAATAAATATCGATGCCTCGAACCATATACGTTGGGTCATGTTTGGTGTGCTGCATGATGGATTGGCCCACCGCGGTTTGATGCCAAGAGGCGGGGTAACCCTCGGTATCGACGGTGCCACGTAGGCGATGCACAAACAACGGTCGATAGTGGCCGCCGCGAATATCTTCCTCACGGGACCAAATAATTTGTACGGGGACCGTTTCTCCCTGAGCCGCTTGTACGGCATCGGTAATAAAGTCGGCCGTTTTGCTCGCTCGGCGACCGAAGGTTCCGCCCATCAAGGTACGATTGATTACAACGCTTGCCTCCGGTAGCCCAAGCATCTTGGCGACAACGGTTCGGTCGTTACCCTGGTTTTGGGTGCCGACCCAAATTTCACACCGGTCGTCAAAGACCTGCGCTGTGCAATTCATGGGCTCCATGGTGGCGTGGGCTAAATAGGGCATCTCGTAGACGGCCTCATGAACGGCGCTTGCGGTCTCGTGAAGCCCTTTGGCATCGCCGATGTCCTCAGCGAGTAGACCATCGGTTTTGCTCAATGCTCGATATTCTTCGGTGAAGGATGCCGTCGAGAGTTGGCCGAGCCCCAGATCATCCCACTGTATTGTCAGCGCTTTGGCACCTTTGCTTGCCGTCCAGTAGTCTTTCGCAAGAACCACAACGCCGGCATCGATGGCCTTAACCTTCAAAACCCCGGGTATGGCGCGAGCGGCTTTGTCATCAAAGGCGATCACTCGGCTGCCGTATACTGGGGGTCTTGCGACGGCGCCATAAATCATGCCGGGCCGTTTGATGTCGATACCAAAGAGGGCGCGGCCGGTTACTTTCTCCGGGGCTTCAATACGTTTCTTGGGGAAACCCAGCACGCTAAAGGCGGATGTGGGTTTCAAGTCAACGGTTTTAGGGGGCTCAAGGTTATGGTCTTGGATGACTTCAATCAGTCCCCCGTAGGACACGCGTCGCCCATCCGAGTGCGCAATCCAGCCGGCATCGGTCGATAATTGCACCGCATCAGTCTGCCAGAGTAGGCCTGCAGCCTGTAGTAGCAGGGCCTTGGTTTTCGCACCGGCCGTGCGCATGGGCATAAAAGCCCCGGCGGTTGATACGCTGCCAGCGGTCAAATATTCTCCGAAAATTGGACTGTAATAACGGGGTTCGGTCGGCGCCGCTTCCCAGCGCAGTCGCTGCCAGTCGATATCCAGCTCTTCCGCCACCATCATGGCAAGACTCGTATAGACCCCGTTGCCAAATTCAGCATGATTCATAAGGATGGTAATGGTGTTATCGCGATCAATACGGATAAACGCATCGGTCATCAGCGAGGCGGCGCCGCTTGATTTGGGGGCTGAAGCCAAACTATAAGGCAGCTCGAACCCGACCAGTAAACTGCCGGTTGCGAGCATGCTGGAGGATTTTAAAAAAGTTCTGCGGCTGGGATCTGAAGGCAGCTGGCTCATACTTGGGAACCTCCGCCTTCGGTTACTTTTGCGGCGCGATGAATCGCGGCTCTAATTTTTTGGTAGGTTCCACAGCGACAAATATGGCCGGCCATGGCAGCGTCGATTTCTGCATCGCTCGGAGATGGGTTGTTGTTCAATAGCGCAGTGGCCGCCATGATTTGGCCGGACTGACAATAACCGCACTGGGCCACGTCTTCGTCCAGCCAGGCGCTTTGAACAGCGTTGTAATCACCGCCCACTGCAAGATGTTCAATGGTTTCGACGCGCTGATCTGCTACTGCTGCCAGTGGCAGGGTGCAGGATCTCACTGCCTCACCATTGAGATGGACCGTACAGGCCCCACATAGGCTGATACCACAGCCATATTTTGTGCCGGTTAAGTGAAGATGATCCCGTAAAACCCACAGCAGCGGCGTGTCAGGGCTCGCTGACACGGTCCGCGCTTCATCATTAACAATTATCGTTACCATCGGTGGCCTCTTGAAGGGTGTGGGACCTAGCAAAACCCTAGCAGCAGTATCGCGGTTGGATCAAGCGCCAATCCTTCGATATTCGCCGCATCTGAATGTCGGTGGATACGATGCGGCATAAAGGAAGATTGCGTTTGATGGCAAGCTCAGAGCAGCAAAGTAGCTTTCTCTAAAATCCATCGCAGACGCGCTCAGCGCGGGGCGGGCTGCAAGGTGGTTTTGGTCTGGCCAGTGCAAGGCATCGTCCTGGGCGTAGCATCTGAGTAAATGATCCGGTAACTTTATGTGGCATTAGCTGAAAGTTAACCCACTGGAGATCCCTATGACCCTACGAGCAATCGTGACCGGCGGCGGCCAAGGCATTGGCGCTGAGATCGTCAGAGGACTTGTGGCAGCAGGCTACTGGGTTGGCGTTTTGGATCAAAATGCGGCGGCTGCGGAAAGTTTAGTGACGGAGCTGGGTTCGAGTGAGGTACTCCCAGTTGATGTTTCTGATCAGTCGGCGGTTGCCAATGCTATTCAGGGCTTTGGCACATTGAATCTCCTCGTAAACAATGCGGGGATTGTGCGCTTTGGTCCGCTACTGGATCAGTCTGCGGATGATATTGCATCGGTCATTGAGGTTAATTTGATCGGGACGATCAATTGCGCGCAATCTGCGGCGCGAGCGATGGCTGCGCAAAATGGTGGTGTTATTATTAACATGAGTTCGGTCAACGCGGTCCACCCCGCGCCGAACGTTGGGATCTATGCCGCGACCAAGGCAGCGATCACCAGTCTGACGCAGCTTCAGGCGCTTGAGTGGGGGCCTTTGGGCATCCGAGTCAATGCTGTGGCGCCTGGGTTTATCGATGCGGGCATGTCAGCACCGATATTTTTAGATGACAACGTGCGGGCAAAGCGCAGTGGTGGCGTGCCGCTCAAGCGTCTTGGTACGGCGGAGGATGTGGTTCAGGCGGTTTTGTTTTTGGCATCCGATGCGAGTGGTTATATTCATGGTCATGAGTTGGTGGTTGACGGTGGCGTCATCCAAAGCGTGCTCGCGCATCTGCCGAGATCGTGACGTGTGCGCGTCCAAAACAGGCGTGCACGCAAACGGAGCCTATTGGCGTGAGAAGAACGGTATGAACTTGGCAGCGGCAAGGCTTGAGGTCGCCTGCTTGGGGTGCCTGGTTTGTTGCCGCGGGTCTCGAAAAGGCTTGGAGGTGACATCGTGAAAGGTCAGTCCTATCTCGTCACGGGCGGCGGCTCGGGTATTGGTGAAGCGACGGCGGAACAGTTGGTGGCGCTTGGGGCACAGGTCACGATCTGCGGCCGGCGCGCGGAGAAAATAAATGCGGTTGCGGCTCGGCTTGGCGATCGTTGTCTGGCTGTGACGGCGGATATCACTCAAGCCGGAGACCGAGCGGAGTTGCTCCGTCAAGCGCTGGCCCATGGCGGGGGACTAGACGGATTGGTGAGTAACGCTGGGAACATGTATCGTGCGTCAATCGCTGAGTTTGACCAAGACCGACTGCTCGACATCTTTAATCAAAATGTCATCTCCGGCATGATGCTCTCGCAACTTGCTACGCCCGCGTTGACCGCTCGGCAAGGCGCGATTATTTTTTTGGGTTCGATTCATACTCGTCGGGCTTTTCCGGGGGCGGCGCCCTACGCTGCAACCAAAGCGGCGCTGCAAACGTTGACCCAAGTGATGGCAGCGGAACTTGGCGCCCAGAAAGTTCGGGTAAATTGCGTGATACCGGGTGCCGTGATGACGGAAATCAATGAACGTGCTGGATTCGGTTCAACAGAAGACGAAACGATCAGGATGACGGCGCTTGCGCCTCTGCATGCACTGGGCCGGATTGGACAGCCGATGGAAGTGGCCGAGGCCATTGTGTTTCTGCTCCAGTCCAATTGGACAACGGGCGCGTTGCTGGATATTGACGGCGGGCTGGGCCTCGGCTTGACGCTGCTGTGACGGATTTGATCGAGTAAGCGTACAACATCCAGAGCTCCAGCACCGGGTAGCTCAAAGGAAGAGACGGCAAAGCGCAATGAAAGGAAGTCAAACAATGGCATTAGTCGCGGTAGGCAAAATGAAACAAATGGGCCGCCCTGTCGGCTCACAGGGAGCCCTTTCGGTTCATCCGCTACGGACAGTCCTGAAAGCCGTTGTGGGTTTGTTGGCGCTAATTGGGACGCCGCCCGTCGTCGCCGATTGGCCCTTGCATGGCGCGGATACGGTTGAGCAGCGGCAGTCGCCGCTGACCCAAATTCATCCCGACAACATCCAAGACCTTGGCCTCGCCTGGTCTTTCGACACGGGTACGCGCCGAGGGCTTGAAGCCTCGCCGATTGTCATTGGCGGCATCCTCTACACGACCGGGTCCTGGAGCAAGGTCTATGCGCTGGATGCGGTAACCGGCGCGCAACGCTGGTTTTTTGATCCAGAAGTCCCCAAGGCTTGGGGCGCGAATGCGTGCTGTGATGTCGTCAACCGAGGGGTTGCGGTCTTGGGAGATAGGCTCTTTGTCGGTACCCTCGACGGCCGCTTGATTGCGCTGGATCGGCATACTGGGGAAGTGATCTGGTCTGTCTTGACCATCGATGAGTCCAAACCGTACACCATCACCGGAGCCCCAAGATTGGTGGGGGATCAAGTGGTCATTGGTAATGGCGGGGCAGAATATGGCGTGCGGGGCTACATCACGGCCTATGATTCTCAAACGGGCGCGCTGAACTGGCGGTTTTTCACGGTGCCAGGCGATCCGAGCCAGCCTCAGACTCAGCCCGAGTTGGAGACCGCCAAAGCAACCTGGAGCGGCGATGATTATTGGCGTTATGGTGGCGGTGGTACGGTTTGGGATTCAATGGTGTATGACCCGGATTTGGATCTGTTATTTATCGGCGTCGGGAATGGCTCGCCTTGGAATCGAGAGATTCGCAGTCCGGGTGGTGGCGACAACCTATTTTTATCGTCGATTGTCGCGATCGAAGGCACTACCGGAGCCTATCGCTGGCACTATCAAACAACGCCGGCCGATAATTGGGATTACACCGCGACCCAGCATATGATTTTGGCTGATTTAACGATTGAGGGTGAAGACCGGCAGGTCATCATGCAAGCGCCAAAAAATGGATTCTTTTATGTCTTGGATCGTGCCTCGGGAGAACTGATCTCGGCTGAGCCCTATGTGCCCGTGAATTGGGCGAGTCATGTCGATCTCGAGACCGGCCGCCCGGTTGAAACGGAGATTGCAAGCTATCTTAAAACCGAACAAATTGTCCGGCCAGCGCCGTTTGGTGGTCATAACTGGCAGCCCATGGCGTTTAACGCCGATGCAGGTTTGGTGTACATACCTGCGATGCAAAACCTGTCGGTTTACAACCATCCCGAGACGTACGAGCATCAAGCGGGGCCGCATTGGAATACCGGGCAAAATGACCAAGCGGTGCAGGATAATCCGCTGGCGAGTCTTGACCCGAATTATCTTGCGCCGGTTTTAAAGCATTTGATGCGAGGACAGTTGATTGCCTGGGACCCGGTCCGGCAGCAGCCGGCCTGGCAGGTCGCACTACCGAGTATGTGGAACGGGGGGGTGCTCACCACCCGCACAGGGCTTGTCTTTCAGGGGCGGGGCACAGGGGATTTGGTAGCGTATCAAAGCAAAACGGGCGAGCCAATTTGGTCTTTCCCAACCGGATCTGGACTGATCGCGCCCCCGATCGCCTATGAGGTGGCCGGCGAGCAATATATTGCGATTATGGCGGGGTGGGGCGGCGCCGTCGGGCTCGTGCTGTCGCAACCGGAGGTTCAGCACAGCGCGCCGGGACGCGTGCTGGTGTTCAAATTAGGAGGGCAGGCCAAGTTGCCTGATTCGTCGCCCAAGCCTTTGGTAATCGATCCGCCTGACTTGGTTGCAGGCGATGCCGAGATCAGCACCGGCCTCGGTTTGTATAACCAGCATTGTATGCGTTGCCACGGTGTTGGCGCAGTGAGTCAAGGCTTAGTGCCAGATCTGCGGGCAATGACCCGAACAACCCATGATATTTTTGATGCCATTGTCCTCGAGGGTGTCTTAGCGCCGGTTGGAATGATTGGATTTAAGGATGTGCTCACCCCAGCAGAATCGGAAATGATTCGGCAGTACCTCATTCAAACGGCGCACAAGCAGCAGGACCTGGACAATGAATCGAACACCTGGCGAGCATTTCGAACCTGGTGGTTTGATCAGTTTGGCTGGCTGGCTGAAAAGATGATCTAACGCGCTGGTAGTTTGATGTCGAGGGCGTAAGACAGTCAGCATGGGTTTGTCAGGCTCCGATCGTCGTGATAAAACGAGGGTCTCCGTTAGAAAAAGAACGCTTATGTATCCTGGATCCTATGCTCAAAAGCACCCACATCGCCCTGCGGTCATTATGGCCGCAACTGGCGCGATTCAAACGTATGCTCAGTTAGAGGCGCGATCGAATCAGCTGGCCCATGCGCTCAGGGCATTCGGTTTAGAGCGTTTGGATCACTACGCGATTTTCATGGAAAACAATGCAGCCTATATCGAAACCTGTGCAGCAGGTGAACGGGCAGGATTGTTCTACACATGCATTAACTCGTTCCTGACGGCTGAGGAGATGGCGTATATCGTCACCAACTCTGAGTCGAAGGTGCTCATTACCTCATTATCGAAGCTGGCATTGGTTCAGGCAGCGATAAAGGACTGCCCAACGCTTGAGCAGATCCTCGTGGTGGACAGCGAGAGTCTTCCGTTGGAGAGCGTTGATGGGCCAGCCTTTAGTGATTACCACACGGTCATTTCACAGTATTCTGGCGCGCCGATCCAGGATGAGTCTCTTGGCACGTCGATGCTGTATTCCTCGGGCACAACGGGTCGTCCCAAGGGGATCATTCGGCCACTGCCAGAGCAGGCGCCAGATGTACCGCTTCCGCTCTACAGTTTTCTATCGCAACTTTGGCTTTACCGGGAGGACATGGTGTATCTGTCACCAGCCCCCTTGTATCACTCCGCCCCACAAGCCGCGGTGAATTTAACCCTGCGACAAGGCGGCACGGTCGTGGTGATGGAGAAGTTTGAACCACTGGCGTACTTGGGACATATCGCTCAGTACCAAGTGAGTCACTCGCAACTGGTACCCACGATGTTCTCTCGGATGCTAAAGCTTGATGAAGTAACCCGCCGGACATTTGATTTGTCGACCCTTGAAGTTGCCATTCATGCGGCGGCGCCGTGTCCTCAGATGGTCAAGCGGCAAATGATCGATTGGTGGGGTCCGATCATCCATGAGTATTACGGTGCAACGGAAGGCCTTGGATTTGCAGCCTGTAACACCGAAGAGTGGTTAGCGCATCCCGGGACGGTTGGGAAAGTTGTTTTGGGTGATTTACACGTGTTGGATGACGAGGGCGCGCGCTTGCCTTCTGGTGAGGCGGGCACGCTGTGGTTTAAAACGGCAACGGAGTTCCAATACCATAATGATGCTGAAAAAACGGCAGAATCGACCTCAAAAGACGGCAGCATGACGACGGTGGGGGATGTTGGTTATGTTGATGACTCCGGGTTCTTATATCTGACAGATCGAGCAACCTTCATGATTATCTCTGGGGGTGTGAACATCTATCCCCAAGAGTGCGAAGACCTGTTGATCAGTCATCCGAAAGTTGAGGATGCCGCAGTCTTTGGGGTGCCAAATGAGGATTTGGGTGAGGCGGTGAAGGCGGTGGTGCAACCCATTGACGGGCTCATGGGGGACGAGACGCTAACCGAAGAACTTTTAAGTTACCTGGCTGAGCATTTGTCGCGCCAAAAGATCCCGCGATCGATTGATTATGACGCTGCGCTGCCGAGACTGCCAACTGGCAAACTGTATAAGCGCCTGTTAAGAGATCGGTATTGGGGCGAGGGTCGCTCGAAAATTGTTTAACCCCTGTAAGCGAAGGTGTACACAGTGCGTTTTGGATGCGCTGATTCGACCTCGTCATATTCGTTCATATTCACAAGGAGAGCCACATGTTTGACACGGTTATTCGAGGCGCACAGATTGTTGACGGCAATGGGGCCGCCCCGTTTTCAGGCGATATTGCGATTCAAGATGGGTTGATTCAGGCCGTAGGCACGGTTGCCGGTCGCGGCCGGGAAGAAATTCAAGCCGATGGCGCGGTCGCAACCCCCGGTTGGGTGGATGTGCATACTCATTATGATGGTCAGGTGAGCTGGGACGATACGCTTGACCCGTCGTTCAGCCATGGGGTTACCAGTGTGGTCATGGGCAATTGTGGCGTGGGCTTTGCGCCAGCGCCTCCTGGCGGTGAACAACGATTGATTGAATTGATGGAAGGCGTTGAAGATATTCCGGGCACCGCGCTGTACGAGGGGATTGAGTGGGGGCGATGGGAGACTTTTCCGGAGTATTTGGATTATATCGCCTCGCGGCAGTACACCTTAGATGTAGGCACCCAAGTCCCGCACAGTGCGCTGCGGAATTATGTAATGGGGGATCGCGCCCTTCGACATGAAAATGCAACCGCTGATGATTTGAGCGCGATGGCCTTGATTGTTCAACAGGCTGTTGAAGCCGGTGCCCTTGGTTTTTCAACTTCTCGAACCGTTGGGCACCGGAGTGTGCTGGGCGAAACCATTCCGGGCACGTTTGCCGAGCGCGACGAGTTGATGGCGCTGGCGAATGCCATGAAAGCCGCAGGGCGGGGGGTGTTCCAAGCCGTGCCGGCTGGCGTTGTGGGAGACCTGGCGGGTCCAGAGCATCAAACGACGGAGGAAGAGGTGTCGCTGTTCGTCGATATTGCAAAGGCGAGTGGTTGTCCGGTTACGTTCACCTTGGCGCAGAATTTCAATCGGCCAGATCAGTGGCGCGCTTGCCTTGATCTGGTTGCAACCGCGTCTGGTCAAGGACTCAAGGTTGTGCCGCAAATTGCGACCCGCCCGATTGGGTTTGTGACCAGTTTACAGTCCTATCATATGTTTCAGCGGCGTCGCACGTATTTGGCGCTGGCAAACCTCCCCTTTGAGGCGCGACTCAAGGCCTTAAGAAAACCTGAAGTCAAAGCAGCGATCCTGGCCGATGAGGATATCAAGCCGGAGCTGTCAGGCTCGATGGAGAACATCTATGGTTTGTTAGGGATGGCGGCGGCCAGCATGTTCCCGCTCGAGGTGCCCATGAACTACGAGCCAGAAGCCAGCGGTAACCTGGGCGCGCTAGCGGCTAAAGCGGGCCAGCCCATCGACAGCTTTGTGTACGATTTTCTTTTGGGCAACAACGGTAATAATTTTGCGATCTCTCTCGGGGCTAATTTCGTTGAGGGTAATTTCAATGTTATCAGCGAGATGATTCAGCATCCAAACACGACCATTGGTTTGTCCGATGCGGGCGCCCATGTGAATCTGATTTTCGATGCCGTCGGGCCAACCTATCAGCTCATGCATTGGGTTCGCGATCGCAGCCGGGGCCCTCGTTTGCCCATTGAGCTGATTGTCGCCAAACAAACCGCTCGCAATGCGGATCTATTCGGTCTGAGTGACCGGGGCCGGATTCGGCCTGGTCAACGGGCTGACTTAAATGTGATCGATTTAGAGCGTCTGAACCTGGGCGCGCTGCAAGTGACCCATGACCTGCCGGCAGGCGGCGGCAGGATACTGCAATCAGCTTCAGGCTACCTCAACACCTTCGTGGCAGGAGTTAAGACTCGTGAGCGGGACCAAGATACGGGCGCCCGCCCGGGCCGCCTGATCAGGAGTTGAACTTACGCGAAATGGTCAGGGGCGGAGGGTTCAAGCGTGATGACCGATAAAAGATTTATTAACGGGCCAACGTCTTGGGTGGTGGTCCTTGCGTTCATCTCAACCCTTGGTTTTAGTGCGCTGACCTTAGCCGACTGGCGGCAGGCCCAACGGCAGACGATTGTCCATGGGGTGCAAGCGGTCTTGATGTGTAATGGCTTATTTACCAGTCACAGATCCCTCACTCAGGTTTTTGATCAGGAACTGAAATATCTCGAACCGCCGCGCTTTGATGGCGCTCGTGGTACGGCAGCAAAGGGTCCTTATCAGGTTGACTGGGCGTCTCGGTCTGTGACGGTCGGCACGGATGCGCCAGAGGCTGCTGTTACCGCGATTTTTCGTGAAGGTTTTAGCTGTATGGTACTGCCGGCTGCCTCTCAGGCAACTCCGGACGTCTTGCAAGGACTACCCGACGCGCCCATGCCGTTTTCTCGTGATGTGACCGCAGCGGTTGATTGGCCTTATGGCGAGCATGTGGTGATTGAGCAACCCAACGACGTCGATCAGGCGCTGTTACAGCAAGCCGCGAAATGGGCATTTGAGCCGGCCGTTGCTGAACAAATGACCGTGAGTTTATTGATTACTCGGGGTGACCAGGTTTTGCTCGAACGTTATGCGCCAGGGTTTGATGCCGCAACGCGGACCAGGACTTGGTCAACGGCAAAAAGTATCGCGTCGACGTTAATCGGCATGTTGGTCGAAGATGGTCTTCTAAGTTTGGATGATCCGTTACCGGTAGATTGGTTGCCGAAGTTGGCAGTATCCGAGACCGATCCGCGGGCGAACATCACCTTACGCCACGTTTTGCATATGGCCAGCGGGCTCTACCCAGTGGATTCTTCTAGGATGGAATACCAATCAGGCAGTGGCCTTGCCTATTGGGCGGGCGAGAGTTCGGTCATTGAGGCAAGGCGACGCGGGCTTGTTCGGACGCCGGGGACCTTTTGGGATTATGAAAACTATGACACCTTGTTGGCGATCTATGCGATGCGGCGCGTCTTGCCTGATGCTCAAAGCTATCACGGTTATCCGGGTCAAAGGCTGCTCAAGAAACTCGGGATGCATCACACCTTGATTGGCGCTGACCGGTTCGGCGATTTTATATTGAGTTCACAGGTGTACAGCAATGCACGAGATCTAGGGCGCTTGGGGCTGCTGTATCTGAATGAGGGCGTTTGGCGGGGTGAGCGATTGATCTCGAAAGATTGGATTGACTTTATTCGAACGCCAGCACCGATTACGACCAACCCGAGGGCGCAGTATGGTGGGCAGTGGTGGTTAGTTCCGAATGATCGAACGGACATTCCCAAAGACGCTTATGCGACAGCAGGCAGTCGGGGGCAATTTGTGATTGTCGTACCGTCACACCAAATCGTCATTGTCCGTCGCGGCCTAGATTATGGCCTTCAGGGGTTTAATTTTTGGGACCTCACGCGGGAAGTGCTCAAGGCGCTGCCGCCGACTCGCTAGCTCACCCAGTGTTGGTTTACCGAGATTAGCCCCTTGTTCTGGGTCGTTCTCATGTTAATTGAGCCACTGAAATATCTTTGGATCCGGATTGGTGCCTTGGGTGATGTCTTCAGCGCGGGCCATAATGCGGTCATTAAATTGATCATGGGTTTGGATGTATAACTGATTATTACGAATGCCTTTAAACACGGTTTCAGCGACGGCGCTTGGTAGCATGCCTTCTGCCATAACCGCCGCAAATTGGGCTCGTAGGGCTTCTTGCTGAGGCGTCAGTGCGACCGGGGCTGCGTTCTTTAACGCCTCTGGGCGGTTTCGGCCACTGTCGCCGATATTGGTTCGAATGATGCCGGGGCAGAGCACAGAGCAACCCAGTTTTGCATCGGCCACTAATAAGTCCCGGTACAAGTGTTCGGTCAGCGCAACGACACCATGCTTGGTGACGGAATAGGGCGCGTTGGTTACGCCGCCCATCAAGCCTGCAACGGATGCGGTGTTAACAATGTGCCCAGGCTCGTTTTGCTCGAGCATGATGGGCACGAACAACCGTTGTCCGTGGACCACACTCATCAAATTAACGCCGATCACCCACGCCCAATCTTGCTCAGTGCCCGTCCAGGCGCCTCCTGAGCCGCCAACCCCGGCATTGTTGAACAATAAGTGCACTGCGCCATAGGCCTCAAGGGTCGCGTCGCGCAGGGCCGTGAGCGCCTCAAGCACGCTGACGTCAACCACTTGGGTTTCGATTGGATTGTTATAGCGGGCTCGAAAGGTTACCGCGGTTGCCGTTAAAGCGTCCGCCTCGACATCGGCCAGCATGACCTTCATGCCCTCTTGCAAGCAGCGTTCTGCCAGCGCTTGGCCGATACCGCTGGCGGCGCCGGTGATGACAGCAACTTTATCTTGAAAATATTCCATGGGGCTCCCAGAGTTGTAAAAGAGGTGTTTTAAAGCCATCGCATCCTACAGGCGTGTTTTAAATAGCCGTTGTCGAGCCTCAACACCGCCATAATAGGGCTAGCCGTCCCGTTGGGATCCAGTCCAGAGCGATTACTGAATCCGACCATAGCATTTTCTGTTTTGATTGAAACCCATATTAGGCCGGTGGGCGGTCCCTAAGTGAGTCGGTTACGGTTGTGGCAATCGCTTTTTATTGGAATAGATTGGTAAAACAGTCAGCTGTGCTTGGATTTTTGCGCAAAAAAAGCTACCTTGTTACGACGCCTCGTTTGATGGGCGTTAAATCAATGGAGGCCCTGTGAGTCAAGATTCAGTCAGCGTATTAGACGCAGCCCTAACCTGCCCGATGCATGAGCTTCACCCGATGCATCCGGAACTGTTAAAACGCCCTTGGGCCATGAACCGGCGACTCCGAGACGAGGCGCCGATCTATCAGGATCCTCAGTCTGGAATTTTCTTTGTATCGCGTTACGACGATGTTGTGAAGATGGCAATGGATCCCGCTAATTTTTCGAGCGTCATGCTCAAACCCACCCGTGCAATGGGCGCCTCACAAGACCCCGAGTTGGTTGCGATTTTGAAAGAGGGTTATCCGACGGTTGCAACCATGTTGACCCAGGACCCACCCTTGCAGCGGCGATATCGAAAATTTGTGGATGGGGCTTTTTCGCCGAGCAGTTTGAAAGCACTTGAGCCGTTTATTGAAAATACCGCCAATGCCCTAATCGATGACATGATTGAAGATGGTGAGTGTGAATTTTTGTCCGCCTTTGGGGTGCCGCTACCGTTGCGCGTGATCGTATCCCAGTTGGGGGCGCCCATGTCCGATTTACATCTGTTCCGGAAGTGGACGGAAGCCTTTATTGGTAACCTCAGCCAACAGCTCGATGCTGAAGGTATTCGCGAATCTGCGCGCGGCATGGTTGAGTTTCAGCATTATTTCGTGGAGCGAATTGCGGAACGCCGTGCAGAACCCAAAGACGACATTTTGTCGAAGATTGTTAATGCCAGTATCGATGGCGAACAACCGCTCAGTATTGAAGAGTGTTTGTCGATGATTAGCCAAATATTGGTTGCGGGTAATGAGACCACCTCGGCATCGATTACCGAAGGCATCTGGTTGCTGATTGAAAACCCGGAGGAGTACGAAAAGTTAAAGCGTGATCCCTCGCCTGAAATGATATCGAACTTCGTTGAAGAGGTTTTAAGAATCTCTAGCCCGTCTTCCAATATGTTTAGACGCTCCGTGCACGAGGTTGAGTGGCACGGTGTTGTGATTCCGAAAGACGCAATTCTATTCGCGCGGTTTGCCTCGGCGAATCAAGATGAAAGGCGGTTCCCAGAACCAAGCCGCTTCGATATCAGTCGACCGAATTTGAAAGAGCAGGTCGCATTCGGCAAAGGCGTACATCACTGTTTAGGGGCGGCCTTAAGCCGGCGCGAGATGAACATTGGCTTTAAAGTCATCTTCGAGCGGTTGCAAAACTTTCGACTGTCGGAAGGCGCTAGCGCGCCTGAATTTGCGGCCAATGCCTTGTTACACGGTGTGGAAGGGCTACACGTTAGTTTTGATCCAGCATAACGCCAGGCGGGTTCAGCAATTAGTTTTGGCCCTTGCGGGCTTGCTGGTCATGGGTTGGGGCACGGTTAGTGCCGAAGAACAGGAGCAAAGGATGTGTACGAAAGCGATGGTTGAAGCGGTTGCGCGGCAGGAGATCGAATATCTTCGGCGGTCTTATGCGGTTGCAACGGACCAGATTGGTCTGAATGACGAGGCCTCGGTGGCGGCTGGCCGAGAAACCTATCGGCGCATATTTACGCCTGATGTGACCTTTTCTGTGACAGGGCCTGGCACACAACCGCTGTCTGCAATCGGCCCCGATGGGTGGGTCGACGTGGTGCAGGGGGCTTTGGGTCCGTTGGGGGCAACCCAACATTTAATCGGCAGCCAGTTGGTCGCATTGAGTGATCTTGCTTGGTCGGATGACTGTTCCGTGACCTCAGGCCGCGCTGATATGCAGAGCTATGTGCAGGCATGGCACGAGCAAAGTGATCGGGAGGTTTGGCTTTTTCTTGGCACCTACTTTGACCAAGTGGTTTATCGGCCTGGCGTTGGCTGGCAGATTCAGACGATGGAGCTGCGTCGGGTCACAGGTGAAAATCGTCCTTCTGGCGAGGCCATTGCAACGGTGCCACTCTAGCCGTTCTGTTATTAATGGATTCGAGCACTGGGTCCCTGACGCCCCTCGAAAGGGGGCCAGGCGAGGCGTTGCTTGAACTGAAGGGGTTCTAGTCCCGGTCTTCGATTTTGAGTTCAGCAAACGACGGTGGACGGCGCTCAACAAAAGACGCAACACCCTCTTTGAAATCATCCCGCGCTAAACTGTCATCCATCCAGCGAGTTGATTCTTGCATTGCAGGGCCAAGTTCTCGGTTGAGGTGCTTGTACACCTGACGTTTCATCATCATGATCGAGGTGGGCGCGGATGTATCAGCAATGGCGCGCAAATATGCTTCGGCCTCAAGTTTAGCCTGGCCGGAAGCGCACAGGCGGTTTGCCCAGCCCATTCGAAATGCTTCCTCGCCTTCAATTTTTCGGGAGCTCCAAAAAATATCCAAAGCATTTGCGGGTCCGACCAATCGCGGGAGCATCCAGCTGGTGCCATGTTCTG
>JABGWC010000308.1 GCA_018645765.1 Gammaproteobacteria bacterium
ACTGGATTCACATTATTCTCCATTCATAACGGACTTAATTTATCGGCGCAGACCTAATCTCTTAATCAACTGTGCATACCGACCCGTATCTTTACTCTTCAGATAATTTAAGAGCTTCCTTCGTTGACTCACCATTCTGAGTAGACCAATTCGAGAGTGATGATCATGCTTATGGGCCTGGAAATGACCTTGCAGTTTCTCAATATTCGCCGTCAACAAGGCAACTTGCACCTCGGGTGAACCGGTATCGGACTCTGACGTACCGTAATCTTTTACGATTCCTGATTTTTCTTCGTTTGATAAAGCCACGTGGCCTCCTTTTTATTAATATGCAGTTACGTTAACGCAACTTCCTTCATTGAACCGGTGCATCCGCGCATATTTGCAGATGCCCTGCCGTTATTACGTCGCGATTAATCGCCGCGGCGCAATCTTGCCGTCATCGAGAATCTCCCCGACACCGACAAAAATCTTGTCATCTATCGCCTCAGAATAGACTGAGACCAAACCTTCTTCGATTACCCCTGCAATTTGAACAGGCTGCCCCTGAACAAAATAGCTGGCAGTTAATGCGGTCATTTCAATAACCGGATAATCCGCCACCGCCGCTGATACCGGCAACAACGTCTCATCCAGAGCCCGCTCGCCGTTTTCTGCCTTCAAACCTTCCAGTTTTTCCAGCGTGCAGGTTTCCTCAATTGCAAACGGTCCCGCCTGCCTGCGTCTCAATCCAACAACATGCGCGCCGCATCCTATCAACTCACCAATGTCTTCCGCGAGCGAGCGAACATAGGTCCCTTTGGTGCAAGTAATATTCAAAACCCACTGATCATGTGTCCGCTCTAGCAGCGTCAGCATCATGATCGTCACTCGCCTTGGCTGCCGCTCTACTTCTATACCTTGTCGGGCTAGCTTATACAGCGGCTGCCCATTCAACTTAATTGCCGAGTACATTGAAGGGATCTGATCTATCTCCCCTCTGAACGAGTCTAAACACGATTCGATCGCCTCATCACTTAATTCGGGCACGCTCCGCTCGTATACAATGTCGCCTTCGCTATCACCCGTTGTCGTACGAACGCCTAACTGGATCGTCGCGATGTAACCCTTATCGGCATCCAATAGAAACTGAGAGAACTTAGTTGCTTCCCCAAAACAAATCGGGAGGACGCCTGTTGCGATGGGGTCTAAACTGCCGGTATGGCCCGCTTTTGCTGCGCCATAAAGGTGTTTAACCCTTTGGAGCGCGCCATTTGACGTTATTCCAGCTGGTTTGTCCAGCAACAATATGCCGTCAATAACTCGGCCCTTCCGTCGACTACGACCCAAAATCTTCTTCCTCTTGGGGCGATCGAGCCTTGCGATCAGCCATTAATGCTCGGGTTATCTTTTCACCCTGAACCAAGCTCGCATCATAGCTAAAGCGCAGTTTTGGCGTGATGCGCGTGGTCAACTGCCTTGCTAAGAGCTTCCTCAAAAAGCTGCTGGCGTTACCGAGCAATTGACCCGCTTCTTCAGCACGCTCATCAGGAAAGACGGTAAAAAAAACCTCTGCATACGCCAGATCTTTGGAGACCCGAACCTCATTGATCGTCACCATACCAAGCCGAGGATCTTTCAGCTCCTTGTGGATCAGAACCGCTAAGATCTTTTGGATTTGCTCAGCAACTCTATCGGTGCGCTTAAAATGTGCGTCCATTTCTATTTTATCGGCAGTATTACAACTGCCGCGCGACCTCTCGGGTATCAAATACTTCGATCTGGTCTTTAACCCGAACATCGTTATAGTTTTTCACGCCAATACCGCACTCGGTCCCACTGCGAATGGATTCCACTTCATCCTTGAAGTGCCTGAGACTTTCAAGCTCCCCTTCATAGATCACAACATTATCCCGCAACACACGAATCTTCTTGCGCCGATGGACCGTGCCTTCGATCACCATGCAGCCCGCAATTGAACCAAACTTCTTGCTATCAAAAACGTCTTTGACCTCAGCGATGCCCACAATATCTTCCCGAATCTCTGGCGCTAACATCCCGCTCAGAGCATCTCTGACATCATCCACAAGATCGTAAATGACTTTGTAATATCGAAGATCTAAGCTTTCTGCGTCAACCAGGCGTTTTGCTGAAGACTCTGCTCGAACATTAAAGCCAAAAATAACCGCTTGCGCGGTCAACGCATAATTCACGTCATTCTCGGAGATACCGCCCACGCCAGAGGAGATTACATTCACTTTTACCTCGTCATTGCCAAGGTCATGCAGCGCAGAAACAATGGCTTCGAGGGACCCACGCACATCGGCTTTCACTACGATATTGAGTGATTGCACCGCCTGAGCGCCAAAATTCTCCAACAAGTTATCCAGAGAAACAACAGGCGTTGCAAGTCGTTCGGCCTTTTGTTTTTCACGCCGAAACTCTGCGACTTCTCTTGCCGCCTTTTCATCTTTCGTGACTGTAAACGGATCTCCCGCCCCAGGTGTCCCGTTTAACCCCTGAATCGAAACGGGGGTTGCCGGGCCAGCAGATGCCAGAGCCTGTCCATGCTCATCGGTAACGGCGCGAACGCGTCCAAAATTCTCACCCGCAACCACAATATCGCCTCGAGACAAAGTACCGTTTTGCACCAATAACGTTGCAACAGCGCCTTTTCCTTTATCAAGCCGAGACTCAATTACCACGCCTTGCGCCGGGCCTTCTTTCACTGCCGTCAGTTCTAATAATTCAGCCTGTAAGAGTACCGCTTCGAGCAAGGCATCAACCCCATCGCCCGTTAACGCTGAAACCGGCAGGAATTGCGTGTCCCCTCCCCAGTCTTCAGGGATCACATTTTTAGCCGCCAATTCGTTCTTTACCCGATCGATATCGGCCCCTTCTTTATCCATTTTATTAATCGCAACGACCAAAGGTACCCCTGCACTCTTAGCATGGTTAATGGCTTCTTCAGTTTGCGGCATCACGCCATCATCGGCCGCAACGACCAAGATTATGATATCGGTCGCACTTGCGCCCCGGGCACGCATTGCGGAAAACGCGGCGTGTCCAGGCGTATCAATAAAGCAAATCTCGCCCAGCTTGGTCTTAACTCGATAAGCGCCGATGTGTTGCGTAATCCCGCCGGCTTCGCCGCCTGCCACTTCAGCGCTCCGAATATAATCTAAGAGCGAGGTTTTTCCATGATCAACATGCCCCATTACGGTGACAACTGGCGATCGCGCTTCAGCTTCGGAATCGTAAACCAGGGCTTCTAACAAAGACGTTTCAACCTCATTTGCATCCAACAATTTCACTTTGTGGCCAAACTCTTCAACGACCAAAATAGCCGTTTCTTGATCGATCGCGGCGTTCATGTCCGCCATGACCCCCAGCCCCATTAAGTACTTGATGACATCTCGCGCTTTAATCGACATCCGTTGCGACAACTGCGAAATCGTAATGGACTCGCCAATTTCGACATCTCTTACTTGGTCTTGGGTCGGCGCATTAAACTGATGCCGTGGCCCAGCCTTCGGTGCTGCGGCTCGTTTAGATCGCGCAACCCCCGTCAGCCCAAGCGTTGTCGGCGTCAAATCATCTTCAAGTTCAGCGCCTGGCGCGATCAAAATGTCATCGACCTCTTCAACCTGGAGCTCTTCTACGCGCTTTTTACGATTACCATGCTTGGCTTTCTTCTGCTGAATTTCATCGATATCGATCTCTTTTCGATCGCGCTTGTCCTTACGAGAACCCGCCTTATCATCGGATTCTTTTACAGCATCGGGCTTGGTCGATTTTGCTTTGAGGACTTCGGCTTGCTTCGCTTTTTCTGCTGCTTCTGCCGCAGCTTTCTCTTCGCGTTCTTTTAAAACGTTTTTGCGAGCTTCAGCTTCTTTTTCAGAAGCAATGAAAGCGGCTCGACGAATCGCCTCAGGATCCATTGACTTCGGCGCCGCATCGACTTCAGGATCACTTTCAGCTTCAGCCGGCTGAACCGCCTCGACAACGGGCGCAACAATCACCTCTTCTTCAACAATAACCGGCGCAGCCTCGGCGACGACCTCAGGGATTACCTCAGGGATTACCTCAGGGATTATCTCGGCGCCAACTTCGGCATCATCCCGCCGCACATAGGTGCGCTTTTTACGCACTTCAACGTTCACGGTCCGACCGCGTCCTGCGCTACCGCCCGCTTTGATCGTGCTTAAGGTACGGCGTTTGAGCGTGATTTTTTTAGGACCATCTGTCTCTTCACCATGACTTCGCTTGAGGTATGCAAGCAACGACTCTTTTTGCGCTTCTGCCACAACATCTGTTTCAGCGGCTTGAGGCAAGCCCGCGTCTTTCATTTGCTGTAGCAAACGGTCAACAGGCGTTCCTACTGCTTCTGCCAGCTGTTTTACCGTTGTCTCAGCCATACTTTATTCCCCTTGTTGCTGGTGCTGGGCGTTCGTTA
>JABGWC010000263.1 GCA_018645765.1 Gammaproteobacteria bacterium
CTACTCAGCAGTCGCCGTTTGCGGCACCCAACCGCTGCACGCCGTGACTTTCTTAAGATCACACTGGTCACAAAAGCGTCGATGATTCAGTCCCGAATTGCTTTTCGGGCATTGATGAAGGAAACAGCGGTGGCGCGAGGCGCTGACCTTTTGCGCGCCCCTCAAGTGCAACAGAACCACGATACGATTTTTGCCTTACCCTCTTGTCCAAATCAGCATCTGTATCTGATAATAGCCTAGTACAAACCCAGCACCGAGGTCAGAACCATGCGCGCAACAATTATAAAACTCCACCTATTTGTCGCCGCTTTTTTTGCACCTATTTTACTAATGGTCGCGGTGTCAGGCGGGCTCTATCTTATTGGCAGCAAAGGCAAAACAGAACGCAGTACCCTCATGGTGCCTGAAACCATTGTCTTCGATGAAGAGGCTGACGATCTCAAGGCTGAAGTCGTTTCCCTGCTATCACAATTGGGCCAATCCGCTGATTTCGAATATTTGAAAACCAGTGGCAAGACGCTTATCACCCGACCCACCTCTCGCACAGGCTTTGAGATTTCGCATACTGAAACAGGGCTTTCGGTCGTTGAGGTCCGACCAGACTGGATCAAAACAATCGTCGAACTTCACAAAGGTCACGGCCCAACGCTGTTCAAAACCTTTCAGAAAGTGATGGCCGTTGGTCTTTTGTTTATTGTCCTATCTGGCTTGTGGTTAGGCTTAACGGCCAAGGGACTCAGAAAAAGCACCCTCTTGACTAGTGCTGCAGGCACTGTGATCTTTTTACTTTTGGCGCTGAGTTAAAAAAAGCGCTTCGCGCAAACTCTACAACCATCAGAATCCAGTTCGCGACAGACATCCACCATAGCCTAAGCGAGGTGAAGGGCAGCAAGCCCATGCACTCGCACCCATTCCAAGCGAGCCAACCACACGGCGCATCCAACACGGCAGGGTCTGAGCCTATCGACCAGGCATCGCAACTTCTTTAGCTTCGTAAAAAGCAGCCGACACCGACTTCGGCGGATGAGCAGCCATCGCGGCCTGAAAAGCCGCCATGTGGGGCTGCCCAAAGTGCTCCATTAAAGCCGCCATTGATTCCCACTTCTCAGTGATTCGGATGACTTCAGGATTATTGATTTCGACCGAGAAAGTGTAATCGTGACAACCCGCCTCTAATCGGCTCGCTGTTTCCATCTCGGCAATCGCATCAGTCATATTGGCAATATTCTCGGCCGTTGTTTCAATCACAGCGTTCACTACAATCATCACAGTTCCTTTTGGTTACTTTTATTTTGGATCTAGCACATCTTTTAACTCGGGCCCAAATCATAGAGGAGCAACTCAGCGCCGACTTATTTAAAGACCAAAGGCACCGCATCAACTTGGCCTAGATAGTCATCCAACGTGTTGTGGAAATTCCGAATCCTTGCCTCTTGGTAATTGGCGAGGGTTTGTCCAGGCTTCATCGACGCATTCATACCAGCCCATTGCCGGTAAAAGTTTTCGGTATCCTGATCTAAGACTTTGGCTAACGGGAAATCTGGAACCTGGGTGTACGAATCGTTCATCCCTAGGTGAATCGGCTCAGCGGGCAGTGGTCTTGGCGCGCCTTCCGGCACGGGCTGCAACAATAGAACCTCATGGATACAGGTGCCAAGCCCTGTTGGTCGAAAGCGGTAAATCAATGGGATCTGAATGCCGGGGAAAAAACAGGCATTGGGGAATAAATGATATTCGATGGAGTCCAACATAATGCTGGTGCTAACAGCACTGAGATCGGTTTTAAAGCGCTGCCCGAGCGCTGCCCGTTGATGCTGAGCATGCTGCTCACGAGCGGTCGTACCCTCGGGTAGTTCATCTGCGTAACCCAAGAGTCGGTAGATCTCGGTCTCGGATTGCGTCTCGTTCGGATTGCCTGTTGCTACCGTTTGTAAAAATCGGGTCACGGTTGGGCCAAATACATCGTACTGAGTATTGGCCCAGCTCGCAGTATGAATCACCTCGGGATGGGTTCCCAAAACATGAAAAGCCTCTAAAAAGCCTTCCATACACATTTTCCAGTTACCGGGTAATGTCTTGACGGTATGCACCGCGACAAATCGATCCTCAAGCCCCCAGTCCTTGAAATGCTCAGGGAGCACGCCAAGGTCGGCCTTGAGTGGCTCACAGGCCTTGTCAAAATTAATAAACACAAAGCCCGCCCAGGTCTCGCAGGGTATTTCATCAAGTCCAAATTCCGCATCCTCGATATGCGGAAAGTCCCAACGGCAGGGAATCTCTCGTAATGAGCCATCCAAATGCCAGACCATGCCATGAAAGGGACATCGAATAAATTGCTTACCCTGCCCACAACTGCCCGCGTCGGTTAATGCCATACCGCGATGCGGGCAGGCATTCACAAATGCCCGAATTTGATCATCTTCACCTCGAATCACCAGCGCGCTGTAGGGCCCCACATCATAAGTATAAAAATCACCTGATTTTCGGATGTGCTCTTCTCGGCAGGCCCATTGCCAGACTTTTGGCCACAGATGCTGCATTTCTAGATCGTAAAACTGCTGGTGGGTATAGCGCGCAAACGGTAGATCCTCATCGCCTAAAAAAGCATCGCTCGAAGTCAAAAGCGCGGGGTCTTGTGCGTTTGACGGCTCGGATTGCAGCAAGTCTTGGGTGGAAGGACCTGGGGCTCTGGCTTGTCCCGGTGCCAGGGTTAGATCTGGTTGCGCAGTCAGCGCCTTCATCATGTCTTTCATGGCCATTCACCTTCTAACGTTTGCTCGGGGCCGACGCTCAACGCGCAGCCTCATGATGGCTTGATTTTGCCCAGGAAACTTTATCTGGTGCAAGGGATGCTCGGCAACGATCTGCAGTATTCACCTTACGCTCACGCGCTCTAACCAGCCTGCATCGCGTAAAGCGATTCCCCTCGAACCACAACTGAAGGCGGCGCCGGCAATTTACAGGCGTGTCCAGACAAGCAATGACCAGAGCGAACATCAAACTGATAGCCGTGCCAAGGACAGGTTATGGTGCCATCGATGAGCGCTTTGTCGACAAAACTCCCCAGTTGATGTGGACAGGTGAGACTGTAAACAATGAACTCACCCCGGTCTTTGACCAATCGCCACCGCTGGTCGTTAAAGTCAAAATCAAACGGAAGCAGAGGCAGAACCGCTTCAACTGGGCCAAGATCAAGGGCCTCCGAAACCAAAGGCGTTTTCGCCGCTTTTTGATCCAGTGCAGCTTGACGACCGAGCATCATCGCCTCGTCCTCATCATACAAACCTTGATACAACTTCTGATAGCCCGCGCCCACCCGCGCTTTTTGATCAAGCGGTACCCCCGGCACAAAAAAATCAGCTTGTATTGCGATATCTCTTGAACCGTACTCAAACACATGGGTCCAGATTTCACTGCCAGCGCCAGGCCCCTCCAGCGTGCTGGAAATCCAGCGCCGGTGAGCGCGATCGAGGCGCAACTCTATAATAAAAGCCTCTGCCTGCTCAGCGTTTTTTGCTGAGACTAACCCCGCGCGCCAACCCCAATTGCCCGCCTCAATCAACTCGATACTCGCAAACGAACGCTGATGCAAAAACGGTAAATGCGCCCAATCCAGGGCATTTTCATACATTCGATCCAGCGAGACCGGCATCCTTCGTTGGTAACTTCCCACCCACAGCGCTGATGCTGATAAAACGCCCACCCCCATTTGCCCTCTCCTGATCACGGAAACAAAGGGGTGCTCTATGACCAACCTTAATCCCGACTTCAAACTGAATAAAATATATGCAAGACACCCCGATTAAAACCTTCACGGGCCTCAAAACCTACCGACCTTTAATGCATCCTGCAGACACCGCTTTCATTGGCGCAAAGCAAACAGCGCGGTTAAGTCCGTTCTCTGAACTCGGCCCCGAAATTCAAGCCGCCCCCTGCTATAGGAGGCCGCGAGTGCATCGCATTACCGCTTGGTTAATCGAAACAAGTAGGTTTCCTGTACACTTTCATTGCGGGGACGATTACCGTATTTCGATTCCCAAGCCTGCGCAAATTGCTCGAACTGACCCGGATCAGTGACACGCTCTGCCTTCAACGCGTACACAAAGCGTTCAGACTGAAGTCGAACCAGGGCGTTACCTTGGATATGTTCAACCCAGTTAGCATAAGTATCGCCGGCAAATACATGCAGATCATCATCAACCAAAACAGTCCAAAGATTGACCGAGTAAGGCGCCTCGCCCTGCGTTTCCAACTGAATGATGTCATCTGTCGCGACATCCACCCAACTTATTGGCGCAGCCGCCGGCTCCCCAGTCAAAGCCCCGCCCGACAACGGCAGATGATCCCCGCAGGCCATTAAGCCGAGGAGCAAGTAACCACTTAAACTTGCTTTAACAATAAACGTGAACACTTAAGACCTCCTACACCTCAAACCCTGGACCCTTGCAGTGGACTTGGCCATCAGTCGGGCTGAACAGCAAAACCAATGTCATCTCTTTTGTGTCGTGTGCCAATCGCGCTGCCACCCTGGGCTAGGACGCGCTTTTCGACTGCTCGCTCACCACGCGCCAACTTTAGGCAGCCCCTGGATTTGATCCGTTTGGTGTCACGGCTCGGTATTCTTGCCAATCCGCGACAGACGCACTTTGATTCAAATCACTCTGGCCAGGAACACAAACCTTCTCTTGGCCGACCAATCCTAACAATCTGACGCTCGGCATCGGTCAGCCCCTTTTTAGGCTGCTGCCGAACCCTTACTGTCATCTGTTCGTCGAACCAATTTGCCTGGTAACGCCCCCGTATGCTCACCTTGCTCGAAAATCACTTCACCGGCTTTAATCGTCCAATCATAGCCTTTTGCACGCTGCACCAACCGACGTCCCCCGGCAGGCAGGTCAAACACGGCTTCGGGTCGGAATAACCGTAGTTGCTCGAAATCGATGATATTCAAATCAGCAATCATACCCCCTTGAATCCGACCCCGATCAAACAGACCAAAGGCTTCAGCGGTGCTCGACGTCAGCGATCGCACAATAAACTCAAGGCTCAGTTGATCACCGCGCGTTCGATCGCGGCCCCAATGGGTCATGATAAACGTTGGCATGCCCGCATCCGCAATCACACCGCAATGCGCGCCACCATCGCTCAAACCAAACAGCACATTGGGGTGCTCAAGTAACTTCTTTTGCGCATCGAGCGAGTAGTTTTGGTATCCGCCTAAAGGCTGGTAAAACAATTCTTGGCCGCCATTCGCAACCAGCAGGTCATACATCACGGACAAAGAAGACTCGCCCCGGGCCTTTGCAATCCCCGCAATGCTCTCATCATAGCTCGGCTCATAATTGGGCTCGTCCCCTAACGGGAACACCATCGCCATCAAATTATCCAAATCCTGCATGGGACCTGACTGAATCACTGACGTCTCTGACAACAATCGCGCCTTCATATCCGGGGCCTGCAATTTGGTCACAAGCGCATCATGTTCAAGGCCGGCCAACTCCGCACGCCAGGTCGGATGCCCCACAAAAGCATGGAAACTCGATTGCAACCCATGCAGAACACCCGTCGGACGCCCGGCAGCCTGAGGTCTAATTTCATGGCCTTCAAGCCTTGCCTGTTCCGCAAGGTTGTACATCTTATTGTTCTGATAGGCCGGCGCCGTGGTCGCGATCAACGTGACGCCGAGACCGGTTTGCGCTTGAAAATCCTTCACCCAGGCCCATTCGTCATCGTCGCCTAAATGATCCGATACCAATTCAAACACCGCGTTGGGCAACCCCTTCATACCGAGACCAAGCGCAAGCATTTCGTCTCGGCCTGAAAAGGTTCCCGGCATATAGTCGCCGTGGATATCTTTGTGCAGTAGCGTCTTGGAACTTGAAAAGCCCAGTGCACCCGCCGCGACACCCTCTCGAACAAGGGCCGCCATTTGTTCGACCTCGTCCGCTGTTGGCGCATAGTCCGTGTTACAGCGCTCGCCCATGACATACGCCCGAATCGCGCCATGGGGTACTTGGGTTGCCACATCGATCGCTCTCGGAAACCGTTCAAGGGCATCTAAATATTCCGGAAAGCTTTCCCACTCCCAGTTAATGCCTTCGGACAAAGCTGCACCGGGAATGTCCTCAACGCCTTCCATGAGTTCTATTAAAAAGTTCCGATCCTGCGGCTTAACCGGCGCAAAGCCTACGCCACAGTTACCCATCACAACCGTTGTCACGCCGTGCCAACTAGAGGGTGCCAGCACCGGATCCCAAGTTGCCTGGCCGTCATAGTGCGTATGGATATCGACCCAACCGGGCGTTACCAATTTACCGGTTGCATCAATCTCCCGAAGCCCGGTTTCTTCGATTTTGCCCACCTTCTTGATCCGCCCATCCTGCACCGCAACATCCGCGACGAATCGTGCGTCTCCGGAGCCATCGATGATCGTGCCATTTCTAATAATGAGGTCGTACATGAGCGGTCCTTAATATGCCTGAGCCTCTAAAGTATCAGGTTTCCAGGCCCAATGTCATGGGCAAACCAAGCCTCATTCATTGGCGTGATGACGCCCCGTATTGGCCAACGATCTTCAATGGCGGCCTAGCACCACAAACCCCAAACTCAGAGATTTAACCAATATTCGATTAGGCCGAATCCACTCATGCCAAAAACATCGCGGCGAACAAAAAAATCAGCCTCTTTAAAATCAGCGTACTCCTTGATCAGGCGCTCTTCAAATTCTGGCAAGCTGCTGCGATCATTTGGC
>JABGWC010000312.1 GCA_018645765.1 Gammaproteobacteria bacterium
CTCGCGCGCCTTCGCCGCGCCCACTAGGTACGGTAAAAAATAGGAGCCGCCGTAATCACCCGAGGCGCCAATTTTTGAAAAAGCCGTCGTAATTTTAGCTGTTTCGAGACAAAAACGAAGATCACAGGCCAAGGCAAGCGATAAACCAGCACCCGCTGCCGCACCAGGAATAATCGCAAGGGTCGGCTTCGGCATCTCATGCAACCACCGTGACAGCTCCATGCCTTGCCTTAGATTGTGCACGCGCTCTTCCAAGGACGGAATCGTGCCGCCACCGCCGGCATTATCCGAGGCAAACCCTTTAACATCGCCGCCCGAACAAAAAGCGCCGCCTGCGCCAGTGAGCACAACACACCGAACCGCTGGATCGGCCGCAACGCGCGGAATGGCTTCATTCAAAGCAGCCATCATGCTGCCGCTCATCGCGTTTCGAGCTTCAGGTCGATTCATGGTAAGAGTGCATACCCCGGCGTCATGGGTTTCGATTAAGTGGTCTGACATAGTGGCTCCAATAGCTTGTTCAAAATTCGTTTGTCGACCAGCATACCGCGCTTTGTTTTAAAAATAACCCCCACCCAGCACCGCTCAAAGAGGGCTTCCTGGGCGAGGTTAAACGATGCTAGCAAAACGCCGGCTACTTGGATTTGGGCGTAGCATTAGGTTGCGGCTTAGGCATGGCGCGCCGTCCGACGCTACCGCTCCGGGGCAAGGGGCGCGATAGCGAGCCGAGGGCTCATCTATGACAGGATTTGCGCCCAGATAAACGCGATCATAACCCAGCAGGTAATCTCGGCGCTGGCGTTTTACCCGCCCGGTTTGGTGAAAATTAAAATGTGCTGCTGCGGCAAAACATCAAGCACATCGGGTCCATTGAAGCCGAGCGCGCGCATCTCTTTACCGGCCTGTTGGGCCGTCATTTTATGCAGGCGCTTGATGGGAACTGACGGATCCTCACCGCGGTATTCAATCAGCACCAACTGCCCGCCCGGTTTTAAGGCCTCGAACAACCCCTGCCCCATCTCAAAAGGGTGCGAGAACTCATGGTAGGCGTCGACGATGAAGGCAAGATCAATACTGTTCAAAGCGAGGTTCGGACTCTGCACGCCGCCCAACACGGGTTCAACATTGGTCGTCCCAGATTGAATAATACGACTGGCAATAATCTCCAGCATTTCGGGCTGAATGTCGACAGCCAGAACGCGCCCCTCGGGCAACCGAGTTGCAACTGGAAAGCTGAAATAACCCGTGCCCGCACCAATATCGGCAACGATAAAGTCGGCCTCGAGCGGCAGACTGGCAATCAGCAGGTCCGTGCGCTCTTCTATGCGCCGGCTACCGCGCTCTAGCCAAGACGCCCCTTGGTGACCCATCACATGGGAAATTTGCCGGCCCATGTAAAACTTCCCAATACCCTCTCGGTCTGGCGCTGCATTGCGATACCGGCTCTCCGCAGGCTGGTCTGCAACACAGACCGAGCTGATCACAAGTAGGATCAAACCGAGCCGCGCCCGAATTCGCAATGTGATGCTCACGTTTGCGATGGATCGGCGGCATCCGACACCGCCTGGGTATCGAACTCGATTGAGCCGATTTCAATCGCAAAGGCGCCATCCTGACCATCGGCCAAGATCACGCCTAACCCAGCAATATCGGCGGAGGCCAAAGGACCTTGATCCATTCTCCGGCCCCGCCAGGACGCGTAAAATTCTGGGATTTTGAGTTCAACGGTCTGCCATTCATCGGCCACGGTACGGAAGGCATGTTGGTATGAGACGCGCTGCCCAGCGGCGTATAAACGAACGCTATAGGTCCGACCGTCGCCCTTTACGGTCAAGCGAACGAGTGTCGCGACGGCCAGATCGAGGCCCATGCGATCGCTTCGCAATGATGCAAAGCCGCCGCCATTCGTGTTCAGGCGCCCGCTAAAGTGCAGGGCCTCGCCCACGCGCTTTAGTTGACTCGACGAGCGCCCGCCCATCACCGTGTCATTAATCACCTGCCAGCGCAGCGCCGGCGCTGCGTTGTTCAGGCCCAATACTCGCAAAGGCTCCGCCAGGGCATCGCCGCTAAACATGGCCATCACCAGCGCAATGGCTTTTAAATTGCTTTTCATTCAAGGCCTACCTCGATTGGACTGTAGTTTATGTGCTTTGAGTACCCGGGGGCATCAACCTCGCACCCTTTCAAGCCCTGCTCTCTTTGCAAGACCTCTCTGTTAATCCTATACGTCGTTCAGTGGCAATCAGTTGCCCGCGCCGAGCCGCTTTCTTGGCCGCACAGGCGCGCGGCAGCACCGGGTTGGTAGCGCACCGTTCGAGCAAAGCGCTCGATGCAAAGCAAGCACGCGCCTCGTAACCCGGTGAAAAG
>JABGWC010000314.1 GCA_018645765.1 Gammaproteobacteria bacterium
AATGCTACTCACCATGGGCAACATAATTCTCAGATAACAATCAATGCCTTCACTGGCGCGAATCATGGCGCGGATCTGGGCAATAAAAATTTCCGGGTGATCCAGAGACACCCGAATACCGCGCCATCCTAAAAAGGGGTTCTCCTCTTGAATCGGAAAATAGGGCAGCGCCTTATCGCCGCCAATATCGAGGGTTCTCATGGTGACCGGCCTGGGTGAAAAGGCTAACAAATGCGCTCGGTAGATTTGACGCTGCTCTTCTTCGGTTGGGAAAGCCTCGCTCATCATGTAGTGGATTTCAGTGCGATACAGGCCCACGCCTTCGGCGCCTCGCTCCAACGACCGCGCGACATCTGAAAACAATCCGGTGTTGACCCAAAGCCGTGTTCGATGCCCATCCGGCGTGATGCAGGGCGCGGCGGCCAAACCTTCCAAGTCGCGTGTGAGTTCGGCTTCTTCCTCCGCACGTTTTCGGTATTGTTGACGCTGGATATTGGTCGGGGCCGTGACGATCACGCCTTGAAAGCCATCAACAATAATATCCCCGCCATCAATCAGCGGCATTGGCAAGTCTTGGACACCCATGACGGTCGGGACCCCAAGCGCTTCGGCCAAAATCGCGAGATGCGAGTTAACGGAACCGCGTCCGGACACGATCCCTTTCAGTCTTTCCCTGGGCACGGCAGCCAAATCGGATAACGACAGATCATCCCCGACCAGAATCGTGTCCTTTGGAAAATGTAGCCGGCGCCGGTTACGCTTTTCGAGGTGACTGAGCATGCGGTTGCCGAGTTCTCTTAAATCGTTGGAACGCTCCCGCAAATAGGCATCTTCCATCAAATCAAATCGAGCAAGATGGGTCTCGATCGTTTGTTTTAATGCGCCCTGAGCCCACTGGCCCTTTTTAATACCCTGAACCACTTCCTTTGGAATTGCGCCCTCGTCCAGCATCATCAAGTAGGCGTCAAACAACCCGAGGGTATCTTCGCGAAGGTCATTCGCCATTTTTTTAGCAATGCCTTCCACTTCGGCCCGGGTCTCTGCCACCGCCTTCGTAAATCGATCAACCTCACGTGCGACGTTGCGTACTTTTCGGTAAGGCACTTGGCTCAGATCGACCGAAGGATAAATCACGATGGCAACGCCAAGGGCGACGCCTGGCGCGCCCGGCGCGCCGGTAAAGGTTCGAGATGATTTTCGGCGACTCACCGCGAGCAGCCCAGTCACTTTCGCATGCGCAATCAAACCCGCTAACTGCGCCGAAAGCGTCACTAAGAAGGCTTCTTCGCTCTCATCAAAGCGGCGCTTATCTCGCTGCTGAACCACCAAAACGCCCAGCGTTTGTCCTTGATGGATAATCGGCACGCCTAAGAATGCATTAAATTCATCTTCACCAATTTCGGCGATATATTGATTACGGGGGTGCTGCATCACCGCCTCAACGTTAAGCGGCTCGGCCCGCTCAGCCACATAGCCCACCAAGCCCTCGCCAATTCCCAGGCTAACCTTGCCCACAACAGACTGATTCAAGCCCCGAGTTGCTCTAAAAACATAGCGATTTTGCTTATCATCGAGCAAGTAAACGCTGCAGACTTCGGTGGTCATAATGCTGCGCACACGATCAACCGTCACCTCAAGCGCTGCAGTTAAATCCGGCGCCGTGCTGACCTCTTGAACAACTCTACGAAGTGCTTCGAGCACGATTACTAACCTCTGGTAGGCATTGCTTTAAAAAAGGCGCGAGTTCTTTTAACGCCCGCCGATACGCATCTTGCTTTGGCGCCCAAACCGCGCCGACCGGGTACCAATAAGGGACCCATGCCCAATCATCAAATTCTGGGTGTCGATCCTGATCCAACACAAACTGATGCGCATCATCCAAAATTTTGAGTAGCCCATACTTTTGTTTCTGTCCGACATAGTTCGACTGATTATTCTTCAGCATGTGCTTCGGCAACCGATAGCGATACCAGGGCTTGGTCACGGCAATGAGCTGAACCTGTTCTGCAACCAGACCCGTTTCTTCTTGAAGCTCTCGATACAACGCCGCCTCGGTCGATTCTCCCGCTTCAATACCGCCCTGAGGGAACTGCCAAGCTGATTGCTGGCGACGCTTGCCCCAGAAAACTTGCCCCACGCTATTCGCGATGACGATACACACGTTGGGACGATAACCCTGTTGATCAATCATATTGATTTGTTCCCAGACACCCTATACTTTAACCAGCCGTCTTTTGGCGACTGATGCACCTATACCATGGATCACCCCCGCAATCGAGAGGAGACCGCTTTTGCCCCTGGCTATTTTTGACCTTGATGAAACGCTGCTGAGCGGCGACAGTGATCATGCTTGGGGCGAATTTCTCGTTTCAAAGGCCTTGGTCGACGGCGCGCAATTTAAAACCGAAAATGATCGTTTTTATCAGCAATATCGCGACGGTCAGCTTGATGTTGCAAGTTACTTGGCATTTTCCTGCGCGCCACTGGCGCGTATTCCACGCCAAACCTTAGAGATCCTACACAGTGAGTTTATGGCAACGGTCATCGAGCCGATCATTTTACCAAAAGGACGGGCTTTAATCGCGGAGCATCAGACGCAAGGCGATTTTGTCATGGTGATTACCGCAACCCTTGATTTCATTACGCGCCCCATCGTCTCAGCACTCGGCGTCGACACCCTGCTCGCACCTGTTGCTGAAGTCAAAAAGGGTCAATACACCGGTAAAGTGCCGGGCATAGCAACCCTGGGTCAGGGCAAAGTCGATCGACTTGCGCTTTGGTTAGAAGATAAACCCTTCACCCTGCAAGGCAGCACTTTTTATTCCGACAGCCGTAATGATCTGCCCTTGCTGCAACAGGTCGATCACCCCGTCTGTGTCGATCCGGATCCCGTGCTAAGAGCCCACGCTGAGGCCCATGATTGGCCTATTATCAGCCTGAGGGGACCCATCGGCGTTTAAGCGGTAACCTT
Organism: Gammaproteobacteria bacterium; assembly: GCA_018645765.1. Lineage (GTDB taxonomy): Bacteria > Pseudomonadota > Gammaproteobacteria > Pseudomonadales > Azotimanducaceae > UBA9926. The sequence goes on from JABGWC010000314.1 coordinate 2,972, forward strand.
AAACGCCAAGTCCAAATCCCGAGCGGCCTTAACATCATCCAAGCGCGTGACGGGTAAAGTATGCGGCGCCGTCGTCACCAGCGCCGAGTCGGTCATCGCTTCTTGACGAATCTGGGTCATCGCCGCGACAAAACCGTCAATTTCTGCTTTTGACTCAGTTTCTGTCGGCTCAATCAACAAACACTCGGGGACCAATAACGGAAAGTAGGTTGTTGGGGCATGATAACCATAGTCCAGCAAACGTTTTGCAAAATCCATTGCCGTGACGTGTTGGTGCTTGGCTTCGCTCGCGAGGGTGACAATGAATTCATGGGTCGCACGGCGCGCGGGATAAGCCAAGGCGTAGCCCGCCTTCTCCAAAGACTTCGCCAGATAATTCGCATTGAGCGTTGCGTATTCTCCTACGCGATTCATGCCTTCGGCACCAAGCAGGCGAGCATACGCGTAGGCTCTGAGCAAAATACCGGCATTTCCCATAAAACTCGATAATCGGCCGATCGTATCGGGAATGTCCTTCTGATCCAACCAGCGATAGGTGCCATCTTCATCCATGCCAACCGTTGGCGTTGGTAAAAATGGCGCGAGACGCGCGCCCACACCCACCGGACCCGAACCAGGGCCACCACCACCGTGGGGCGTCGCAAAGGTTTTATGAAGATTCATGTGCAAGACATCAAATCCCATATCCCCAGGTCGCACTTTGCCCAAGATCGCATTCAAGTTCGCACCATCGTAATACAAAAGCCCACCGGCCTCGTGCACGGTCTCCGCAATTTCCTGGATCTGGCGCTCAAAGACACCACAGGTTGATGGATTGGTCATCATGAGCCCGGCGGTTCTTGGACCAACCGCAGCCTTGAGCGCCTCAAGATCCACATCCCCTTCTTTTGTCACGGGGATTTCTCGCACCACGAAACCACACATGACCGCAGTTGCCGGGTTTGTACCGTGAGCGGCTTCTGGCACCAGAATTTCAACCCGGTCGTGATCGCCGCGCTTTTGATGATAGGCGCGAATCATCGCAACCCCAGCAAATTCGCCTTGGGCACCCGCCATGGGGGTGAGTGATACCGCCTGCATGCCAGTCACATCTTTAAGGTAGTTTTGCAGTTCATAAGCGCACGACAAGTATCCTTGGCTGTTGGCGAGTGGCGCCAGCGGATGTCGTTTGAGAAATCCCGGGATACTTGCGACCGCATGGGCGCCCCGAGGATTGTATTTCATCGTGCAAGAACCAAGCGGGTAAAACTGTTTATCAATGGCAAAGTTCTTGGACGACAGGTTGGTGTAATGCCGGACCACTTCCAGTTCAGACACTTCCGGCAACCCGAGGGTGCTCGATCGCGCGTGGACCCCTAGGTCATTCGCCAGCTCGGGTGAAACCCCTTCGGCGGCAACATACTGGGCTCTGGCCATTCGACCCGGCCGACTGTGCTCGTAAATCAACATGTTGCTTTGACCTCCTCGATCACCTCAGCCAACAAACGCGCAAACAGGTCAATATCTGCCGCGGTTTTCGTTTCGGTCACATTCACCAAAAGACAATGCGCCATGCCAGTCACCCAATCTCCCAGCGCAAGACCGGGCAGCACCCCGCGAACGGCCATCTTGTCAACGACCCGACTGGCATCAACTGGCAATGCCAGAACCCGCTCATGAAACACAGGCCCGCTAAAGGGCACCGTGACACCGTCAATTTGGCAGGCTAAATCCGTTAACGCATTGATCCCTGCATGGGCGGTTAGCGCCACCTGACGCAAGCCCTCATTGCCCAGCAAACTCATATAAATGGTCGCCGCAGTCACCAACAACCCTTGATTGGTG